>CAYQBZ010000031.1:0-14970 GCA_964415855.1 uncultured Rikenellaceae bacterium | reverse complement strand
AAAGTTGAAAAAATTACTGGAACCCTATTACACTGAAAGAGGAGAACGTGAATTATGATGTGCCTGAAATAATGTTTATAATAGCAGGAGGAGCCGTTGCTACAGCCGCCATGTTGCCAAAAATTATAAAAGGTTTTAGACAACTCTTTCCTGTAAAAGAAAAGGAAAACGAAATAGAAATTCCGAAACCTAATATCTTTATACGTAAGGAATTTCCATATAACTTTGATCAATTTATTGGACAAGAAAAGGTAAAGGAAAGTTTGTTAATTAGTATTTCAGTAGCCGAGAAAAGGCAATCGGTATTTCCTCATACTCTGTTTTACGGATTACCCGGTCTTGGCAAAACAACACTGGCTGCCATTATAGCCAACGAGCTGCAGGTAAATATGAGAGTAACATCAGGACCGGTACTCGATAAGCCCGGCGATCTTGCGGGCTTACTTACCAACCTGGAAGAGGGCGATGTTCTTTTTATAGACGAGATACATCGTCTGGGTCCCGTTGTGGAGGAATATCTTTATTCCGCTATGGAGGATTTCCAGATTGATATCATGATTGACAAGGGACCGAGCGCCAGATCTGTACAGCTGTCTCTTAATAATTTCACCCTTGTCGGAGCAACAACACGGTCAGGCCTTCTGACAAGTCCTTTGAGAGCACGTTTTGGGATTAAATTTCATCTTGAATATTACGATCACGAAATTCTGAAAGGGATTGTAAAACGATCTGCCGGGATTCTGAAAGTTAGTATTAATGAAGAAGCTGCCGGTGAAATTGCCAGGAGGAGCCGCGGCACTCCAAGGATAGCAAACGCATTACTGCGAAGAATAAGGGATTTCGCACAGGTTAAAGGCACAGGTGATATCGATATTGAAATAACAAAATTCGGACTTAGGGCCCTGAATATTGATCAGCACGGGCTCGATGAAATGGACAACAGGATACTGTCAGCAATAATTGAGAAATTCAACGGCGGACCGGTAGGACTAAATACGATCTCCACAGCTGTGGGAGAGGAAAGCGGTACGATTGAAGAGGTATATGAACCATTCCTTATTAAAGAAGGGTTTTTAAAGAGAACACCCAGGGGAAGGGAAGCAACGGAACATGCTTACCGCCACCTTGGAAAGACCATGCGAAACGATAATATGCCCGGCAGCCTGTTTTGAATTAGTTGAAAAGGTTACTGATCTTTTCAAGACCTTTGGTATTCAGGATCCTGATTTTTCTTCCATCTAATTCTACCAGTTTATCGCTCTTAAACTCCGATAATAGCCTTATAACAGATTCTGTTGCCGTACCAACAATATTTGCCAGTTCCTCGCGGGTAAGAGATATTTTAAGAAATTGTTTGTTGTCAAGGCCAAAATCATTCACAAGCAGCAGCAGGACCTCGGCAAGCCTTTCTCTGACTGATTTTTGAGCAATATCGGTAATAAATGAATTTGCTTCGTTCAGTTCATGACATGCAAGCTTCAGTAATTCCAGCGCATAGGCAGGATTGGTCTTGATAAATGAAATAAGTATTTCAGAAGGAATAAAACATGCCTGGCAATCTTCAATAACTTTTGCCGATGTACATGCTAACTCATTGCTCAGGACGCTCCGGTATGCAATAATATCTCCTTTCCTTGCAAACCGTATTATCTGTTCCTTTCCATCGAGACCGGTCTTGAATACCTTGATTATCCCGCTGTTTATACAGTAAAAGCCGCTTATACGGTTACCCTCCTGGTAGAGAATTTCACCTCTTTTATACTCACGGAATACTTTTTGATAATTGATAAGATCAACTTCATCAGATGTAAGGTGCCTGAACAAGGATCCCGATTCGAGGGCACATTTGTTACATAACGGAACACTCTTTTCCTCCTGTTTCATTCGCTGTTGTAAATAGGTGTTAAATAGTAATATATGAAATAGTTAAATTGATAAGATGTATTTTCAGAATGCTGTTTTGAACTGGTTGAGAAATCTCACGTCATTTTCAAAATACAGACGAAGATCATTGACCTGGTATTTCAGCATTGCCAGCCGCTCGATGCCCATCCCGAAAGCAAAGCCGGTATATTTCCTGCTGTCAATATCACATCCTTCAAGAACATTGGGATGTACCATGCCACAGCCTAGTATTTCAAGCCATCCTGTGTATTTGCATACATTACATCCCTTACCCCTGCAGATTTTGCAGCTGACATCCATTTCAGCAGAAGGTTCGGTAAATGGAAAATATGATGGTCGTAACCTTATATCAGTCTCTTTGCCGAACATTTCCCTTGCAAAGAACAGAAGGGTTTGTTTCAGATCGGCAAACGACACGTTTTCATCAATATATAAACCCTCTACCTGGTGAAAAATACAATGGGCACGTGCTGATACAGCCTCGTTACGGAATACTCTGCCCGGAGAAATAGTGCGTATCGGAGGCTTTTGTTTCTGCATCACCCTTACCTGGACCGATGAAGTGTGAGTACGAAGCAATATGTCATCAGGCCTGGAGTCTTCGGCCGATCCACGGGAAATATAAAATGTATCCTGCATATCCCTGGCAGGATGCTCGGGGGCGAAATTAAGTTTTGTAAAAACATGATCGTCATCTTCAATTTCCGGACCTTCGGAAACAGTAAATCCGATCCGCGTAAAGATATCAATGATTTCATTCCTTACAATTGAGATGGGATGTCGTGAACCGATAGAGTAAGGAAATGGTGGCTTTGTCAGATCCTGGCTTCCTGTGCCCTCATCCATGGAGAGAAGCGATGATTTGACAGAGTTGTATTTTTCAAGAGCTGACTGCTTCAGATTATTAAGTTTCTGGCCGACCTCCTTCTTTTCGGAAACGGGAACATTCCTGAAATCATCAAATAGAGCGGAAATAACACCTTTCTTGCTGAGATATTTCAGACGGTACGACTCAAGCTCTTCATCTGAATTTATTGAAAGTGCTGAGATCTCTTCAGTTAGCTCTGCTATTATCTTTAACATCTGAATTGGTTTAGCAATTGGTAATTAGTTATTTACGATTCTGATTTTAGTGATTTTTATGTCAGTCAATGGTCTGTCATAGCTGTCTGTTTGAACAGCTGCTATTTTATCCACCACATCCAGACCTTCAACTACTTCACCGAAAACAGTATATGTGCCGTCTAGCCCTGGAGTACCTCCTGTGCTTTTATAGACATTGCGTTGCTCATCGGTGAAGTGGATATCACTGTGTGTGGTCAGATACCCGAACATCTTTACAGAAGCAATTTCCTGGATCACACCGTCTGATACAGGATTTCCTGCCTGTCTGATACTGTCGGAGGTCTCTTTCATCAGCTTATTGAACAGTGTTTGTTTTATGTTGCTGTTAATGCGTTGTTCGGAAAGATCCAATTCCTCATCAGTATAACGGGTTCCCTGGACAATATAAAATTGTGTTCCGGATGATCTCATTTCAGGATTTACCTCATTGCCTTCCCTGGCAGCGGCAAGAGCACCCTTCTTATGAAAATACTGCCTGTTAAACTCAGCGGGAATTGTATAAGTATACAGAGAATCGGGCATGTTTTTACCTGTAACGGATTTTGTCCTGGGATCTCCTGCCTGGATCATGAAATCCTTAATGACTCTGTGAAAGGAGATATCATCGTAAAAATTACTGTTAATAAGTTTAATGAAATTATCGCGATGTATTGGAGTACCGTCATATAGAAGTATCTTAATATCACCAAGGGTGGTCCTGATAAGAACTGTTGTATTGTCATTACCTCCGGGAGCAGAACAGGAGATCGTTATAAGAAAGAACAGAATCAGGGATATATTTCTAAGATAAGTGTTCATGAAAACAGTGTTTTGGTTAATAACGTCCTGCAAAATAGAGTACAAAGATATTTAACTTTGAACGATACACGAAAATAATGGATTTCAATTTGCTTTTTTTCGGGTAAAACATGAAGGAAGGCTGATTGATTAATGCTTTAAAAGTATCTTTGTACACAAATTTTTCCTGTGAAAGAGGTCAGAGAGCTAGCTCAGCAAACATTGATATATGGTTTTGGTACTATAGTCCCGAGATTTCTGAACTATGGTATCCTTACCTTCTTCTATACACGCATTTTCAGTACAGCGGAATATGGAGTAGTAACAGAATTATATGCCTGGATGGTTCTTTTGCTTATCATTCTGACATATGGAATGGAAACAGGCTTTTTCCGGTTTGCCCAGAAAAGGGAGGATTTTGAAAAAGTCTATAGTACAGCGCTGATAAGCCTTTTGACTACTTCAGTATTATTCATTATGCTGGTATTTATCTTTATACGACCGGTTTCAGCTGCCTTAAATTACAGAAATAATCACGACTATATAAGAATGTTTGCGGCAATTGTAGCCCTTGATGCTTTTTGTGCTATACCTTTTGCAAGACTCAGAAAGGAAAACCGGCCCATTGTATTCAGCTTCATTAAAATAATGAATGTTGTTATAACACTTGTTGTAGTCCTGTTTCTTTTACTTATTGCTCCCGAAATATATAAGAAAAGCCATGGATGGTTCAGGAATATTTATGATCCCGGATATGGGGTCGGCTATGTGTTCCTGGCAAACCTGGTTGGCAGTTTTTGTACTTTGTTAATGCTGTTGCCGTTTATCGTTAAGGTAAGATTTATATTTTTCAGGGATATATGGTTGAGAATGTTAGGCTATTCATTTCCATTGCTTATTGCCGGTCTGAGCGGCTCAATAAATGATACTCTTGATAAAGTTATCCTGAGGAGAATGGTCGGGGAGGAATCGGGCCTTCAGACTGTGGGCATATACGGAGCAGGATATAAGATTGCTGTTTTGATGGCTCTTTTTATTCAAATGTTCAGATTTGCTGCCGAACCATTCTTCTTTGAACGGGCCAGGCACGACAATGCAAAAGAAACATATGCTTTCGTAATGAAGTATTTTGTTATAATAATGCTGCTGGTTTACCTCGGTATAAATTTATATATATCAGGAATCCAGTACATTGTAGGAGCAGACTTCAGGGAGGCAATGAAAGTTGTACCAATAGTGAGCATGGCTTATCTGTTTTACGGTATTTATGTGAATCATAGTATATGGTATAAGCTTAACGACCTGACCAGATTTGGTATCTATATTGCTGTAATCGGAGCTTTTATAACAATAATGATAAATGTACTTCTTATTCCTGTATATGGATACATGGCATCTGCCTGGGCCCACATTGCATCATATGGAGCCATGATTATTGCATCATTCATTTTCGCAGAAAAAAGATATAAGATCGAATATAATATGGGTAAGCTTATACCGTATTTTATAATGGCTCTAGGTATGGTAATATTCGGAAAAACATTCAAATACCCGGGCTTGCCTGTAGAACTGGCGGTGAATACGGTATTTATAATAATTTTTGTTGTATATGCACAGAAATCAGATAATCTGATAACTGTGTTTTTCAGAAAAGAGAAGAAGTAGAAATAGGAAGTATTAACAGATCGAGGAATGAGAAAGGGTATAAATCATATTATAATCGTGGCAACGATTTTAAGTTTTCTTGCCTGTGGCAGGAAGATAGTTCCGGCGAAAGTAGCTGGTAGTCCTGATAGTGGATATGGCGATGCAGCTTTTAATACATTTTATATTGAAGCAATAAAGCAGAAGCTTCTGGGTAATGGCCCCGATGCTCTGAAATACTTTGAGCAGTGCCTGAAATTAAAGCCTCAGAGTAGTGCTACCTATTATCAGATGGCTCAGATCCTGCTTGGAGGGGGAGATATTAAAAATGGTAAGAATTATGCTCTGAAGGCTTTAAATATTGATACGGAAAATATATGGTATATGATGATGGTGGCGGGTATTTATTACCAGGAACATAATATTGACAGCGCTATTGTATATTATGAGAAAGCTGTTAAGGATTTCCCTGAAAAGGAGAGCCTGCAATTAACACTGGGCAACCTGTATTCCGAAAGGGGAAGTTATGATAAGGCAAATACAATTTTCAGTGCCCTGGATAAGAAATACGGAGTTAATGAGTCCTCAACAGTTGCATCTATACGTAACCTGATGGCTGGTAAAAAATATCAGGAGGCCCTGGGAAAGGCAGAATTACTTTTAAAGGATAGTCCTGATGAAATTCTTTACAATGGTCTGCTGGCTGAAATATACAGGGGCATGGGTGAATCTGAAAAGGCCGAGGAAGTATATAAGAGACTGTTGGAGAGAAATCCGGATGATCCGCAGACACAATTGTCTCTCTGTGATTTCCTTATCTCGGAAAAAAGCTATTCAGATCTGTTTGAACTACTTAATACGGTTATTCTTAATGATAAAATAACCAGGGAAGATAAAATTACTTTGGTAGCTCATTTACTTGAACTGGACGATCTTATCAAATCGGATGGCAATAAGCTGATGATTGCTGTCATGGTGCTGGAAGCAAATTATCCGGGAGATGATATAATAATGCTGCTAAGACCTGATCTTTTGGAAAAGCAGGGAGATCTTGAAGAAGCTTCTATCAGGCTGGAGGAGATTATTAAGATCAGTCCTGGAAATTATTACGCATGGGAAAAACTATTACTGGTATATCTTCAGATGGAAGACTTTAATAAACTCATGATAAGAGGAGAAGAATGTGCCACAAGATTTAACAGATCATTCCTTGCGAAATTGTTATACGCACAGGGAGCCCTGGAAAATGGTAAGTATTCAGTGGCGCTTGAGGAACTTCGTAAAGCTGAGATACTTGCAGGCAACGATAAGGATCTGAACAACCAGGTTCTGGTTATGAAAGCAGATGTATATTACAGGATGAAAGATTATGACAAGGCATTCGGATTATTTGAGGAAGCAGTGAAGGCCAATAGCGAGGATCTTACGGTATTGAATAATTATGCTTACTATCTGGCAGAGCAGGATATGAGGCTTAAGGAAGCCGAGAAAATGGCCAAAAAAGTTATAGAAACTGAGAAAAATAATAATACATTTCTTGACACTTACGGGTGGGTTCTTTACAAAAGAGGAAAGCTGAAAGATGCTGCTAAAATAATGGAAGAAATAATTAAAAGTGCTGACACTCCGGATGCAGAATATTTTGAACATTATGGATATATTCTTAAGAAGCAGCGGAAGTGTGAAGAAGCAATAAAGAACTGGGAAATAGCAATAAGTATAGACAGCTCCAAGGTTGAGTTACAAAAAGAAATTGAAAATTGCAGAAAGTAACTTATATACTCTTCCTGATACTCATTTTGTCGTCTTGTTCCATAAGCCGGAAAATGAAAATCAGTGAAAAGACAGGTAGGCTACAGAGTGAATATGATGAAATCGCTGGTACACTCGCAGGGCAGAATCTTTCAAAAAACAGTTTCTATATTCAGAAAGCTGAGGTGGAATTCAGTGAAGGGGGAAAAAGCGACAGATTCATTGCTACAGTCAAATTCTTAAAAGAAAAAGAATACCTGATAAGCATAAGAAGCAGGACAGGTCTGGAAATTGCAAGGATCTGGCTCACAAGGGACACTATAGTGGTTAACGACAGGTTAAACAGAAATTTATATTACGGGTCCGGTAACTACCTCGAAAAAAAATACGGAATTACAATTGATATTTTACCGTTAATCTTTGGAGATTTTATAGGTAATGAGTTGACAACCAATGAGAAAGGCGATTGCAGCAATATGAGGACATCTGTTGACAGAGTTGTTAATGGCAATAAGATACGATATACAATAGACTGTAACAGAAATAAGATTATAAGGGCGATAAAGGAAAGCGGAAACGGAAGCAGTGCATTTGAGATTGAATACAGCAATTTCAAAAAAAAAGAGGGAATGTGGATTCCGGCAAATATTGAGTTCAACGATGTGACAAGAGGAATTAATATAAGATTAAAAGTAATACAGTTATTTTTACCCTGGGATGGAGAGATAGAATTTATTCCGGGTAATAAATATGATAAAATTGAACTTATATGAAGCTTTCTGTTCTTATTGTCATATTTCTATTGGTGATTTCTAACTTGCTGTTAGCCCAGACAAAAGCAGAACTTGAAGCTCAGCGGAAGAAGACGCTGGAAGAGATCTCTTATGTTGATAACCTGATAAAGACCACCGCAAAGGAAAGAAGTGAGAGCATGGCGGCTGTTAGCATGATAGGAAAGAAACTGACACTAAGGGAGTCAGTATTGGCAGGTATGAAGGATGAGATATCATTACTCTCAGAAAGAATTAGTCTTAATACTTTGGCAATCAGGATGATGGAAGAAGATCTTGTAGAGCTGAGAAGAGATTATGCAAATGCAGTTATTAATTCATATAAGCAAAAAAAAGGGTTTCCCGATATTGTATATATATTATCAGCAAGGGATTTTAACCAGGGGTATAAAAGAATTAAATATTTACAGCAGGTTACTACGTACAGGAGGAAAGAATCGGAAGTTATTCTTGAATTGAAGGACCAGGTTGAAACATCAAAGGAAAAATTACAGGCGGACCTGGAAAGAGTGTCGGAATTAAAGAAAAATGAAGAACAGCAAAGATCACTTTTGCAGGCAGAGCAGGACAGGAGGCAAAGGATGGTGCGCTCGTTGGCAAATAAGGAGAAGCAGCTTCAGAAGGAGCTCGATGAAAAGAAGAGAATAGCAAAAAGGATAGAAACAGAAATTGCAAAGATAATTGAGGAGGAAAAGAAAAGGGCTTTGGCTTCTGATATAACTCCGGAAGAGAGATTGATTGGTGAAAGCTTTGCGGAGAATAAGGGAAGATTGCCATGGCCTGTCGATAAGGGTGTAATTACAAGTCATTTTGGCATGCAAAAACACCCGGTATTGAAATATGTTACAGAAAATAATTTTGGTATTGAAATTACAAGTTCAGGAAAAACAGTTGCCCGAAGTGTTTTTCAGGGTGAAATAGTACAGGTATTTGCCATTCAGGGAGCTAATATGACAGTTATCATAAGGCATGGGAAATACCTGTCGGTGTATGCCAATATACTGAATGTTAAAGTAAAAAAAGGCGATAAGGTCGCAACAAAACAGGAGATAGGTGATGTATACAGCGATGCATTAAAAGGAAATAGCAGCGTGTTAAAATTTATGATAACACTTGAGTCGAATTACCAGGACCCGGAGCTGTGGATTTCAAAAAAATAGAATCTTTTATGTAAAAAATACCTAATATTACAGTATAAAAGAGTTGCATCAGGGCGAAAATGAATAAAAAGATAAGAATAGAATCAAAGCTTACAAGTATTCGCATTGTTGAAAATGTTATTGATGAAGTAACAACAAGAATAGGGATTAAGCAGGAGAATTATGGTAAGATCCTTGTTTCTACACTGGAAGCAGTCAATAATGCTATCTTGCATGGGAATAACGGTGATCCGGCTAAATACGTCAATATAGCTATCAATTTTGCCGATAACAGGCTGAAGATTACGGTCAGAGATGAGGGTACAGGTTTCAGCCCGGGCGAAATACCTGATCCTACAGTTCCTGAGAATCTTGAGGAGCTCGACGGCAGAGGGGTATTTCTTATGTCGCACCTGGCAGATACCATAAGGTACAGTAAGAAGGGAAATGCTGTTACAATGACATTTAAAAATATAATATCTTGAGCATAAGGATATACTATGATTCTACAAATTACAGGCTGAAAGGCTGGAAAAAAGCCAGAGAGATAATTGAAAAGGTCATTAGTGGAGAAAATAAAAATCCGGGTGACCTTAATTTTATACTTACAAGCGACAGGGAATTAAGGAAAATAAATGTTCAGTTTCTTGATCATGATTATTACACCGATGTTATTGCTTTTAATTATAGTGAAGGAAATATCATAAACGGTGAGATATATATCAGTGTGGATACTGTAAAAATCAATTCGGATAACTATAATGTTAGTTTAAGTAAGGAAATATTAAGGGTTATGATCCATGGAGTATTGCATCTGACAGGGTATGATGATAAGACAAAAGAGGAAAGAGCGGCAATGCACAGGAAGGAAGATAAATGGCTTGAATCAAGCGAAGGATAGAAGATGGATTTTAAATACGATATAATTGTTGTGGGAGGTGGTCATGCCGGGTGTGAGGCTGCTCATGTTTGTGCTGTTATGGGTGCAAGGACGCTGCTGATAACAATGGATATGACGAAGCTGGCACAAATGTCGTGTAATCCGGCGATGGGAGGCATAGCAAAGGGGCAAATAGTCAGGGAAATTGATGCACTGGGAGGTATGAGCGGACTTGTAACAGACCGGAGCATGATACAGTTCAGGATGCTTAACAGATCAAAAGGACCGGCAATGTGGAGTCCCAGGGCACAATGTGACAGGCAGAGATTTACATCAGAATGGAGGAAGGTTCTTGAGACGACCGCCAATCTAAAGATATGGCAGGAGCAGGCAACAGCACTGATAATGGAAGATGGAAAGGTTGTTGGAGTTGAAACAACTTTCGGGACCAGGTTTATGGCAAAAGCAGTGATCCTGACAAATGGAACTTTCCTTAATGGATTGATGCATATCGGTTTTAATAAGATATCAGGAGGAAGATCGGGAGATCAGGCCTCGTTTGGCTTAAGTGAGCAGCTTGAACAGATTGGTTTTACGGTGGAAAGGATGAAAACCGGAACCAGCGCCAGGATTGACGGAAGATCAATAGATTTTTCTGTAATGACTGAGCAAAAGGGAGATGAAGAAGGAAGAACATTTTCGTACCTTGATGAGGGGATAAAGATCAACGATCAGAGAAGCTGTTATCTTACTCATACGAATGAAGAAGTGCATGAAGAACTGCGCAGGGGTCTTGAATTCAGCCCTCTTTTTACCGGACGGATAAAAGGAAGGGGACCGAGATATTGCCCCAGCATAGAAGATAAGATAGTTACTTTTAAAGAAAAGAATGCACATCAGTTGTTTATTGAACCAGAAGGTATCGATACGGTCGAATATTATATTAACGGATTTGCAAGCAGCCTGCCCCTTGATGTGCAGGTTAAAGCTCTGAGAAAGGTCCCGGGACTGGAGAAGGTAGATATTTTCAGACCTGGCTATGCTATTGAATATGATTTTTTTCAACCTACTCAGTTGAAACAAACTCTTGAAACCAGAAGGATAGAGAATTTATATTTCGCGGGACAAATTAATGGTACTACTGGTTATGAGGAAGCTGCTGCACAAGGACTGATGGCAGGAATAAATGCTGTTTTAAAAATCGGGAATAAGGAATCTTTTATTCTCGGCAGGGAAGAATCGTATATAGGAGTACTTATTGATGACCTTGTGACCAAGGGAGTGGATGAACCATACAGGATGTTTACTTCAAGGGCGGAATACAGAATACTGCTGCGACAGGACAATGCGGATGAGCGGTTAACAAGAAAAGCATATGAATTGGGTACTGCCGGTATTGACAGGATCAGGAGGCTGAAAGAAAAGGAAATACTGGTTGAGGAAATAGTGAAATTCCTGTCGCAAACAAGCGTGGAGCCAGACGATGTTAATATGTACCTGGAGAAAGTTAATACAACAGGAATTAATCAGAAAATAAAAGCTTTGAGCATAGCTTCCAGGCCACAGGTAGAAGTTAAAGACCTATTAAATGTTATTAAGGGAGGTAATTTACTCAAGGCTTATAGTTCAGGAAGATTTAAAGAAATTAGAGAATCAGCTGAAATAAAAATCAAATATGAGGGGTATATAGAAAGAGAAAAAATAGTTGCTGAAAAAATTAAGAGGCTGGAAGGTCTTAAGATTCCTGAAGATATAAACTATGAAGAGCTTGTGTCGATTTCAACCGAAGGGAGGCAGAAGTTAAACAGGATAAAACCTCAAAATATTGGTCAGGCCGGCAGGATCAGCGGAGTTTCCCCTTCCGATGTTAATATATTACTTATGTACCTTGGAAGGTAGTATGTTCCACGTGGAACAAAAATAATAAAATCAAAAATATTTTTTATGAAAGTCAAAGGGAATTTGGTGGATATTCATCAAAGGGAAATTTATCCGGCTGTAATAACAATAATTAAAGGTATAATTGCAGAGGTTACAAGAACGAAAGAAGGACCTTTTTCAAATTATATTTTACCAGGGCTTATAGATGCTCATATACATATAGAAAGTTCAATGGTTACACCAGGTGCTTTCGCAATCACAGCTGTACGGCATGGAACAACAGGAGTAGTATCAGATCCGCACGAAATAGCAAATGTATTGGGAATAAAGGGAGTTGAATATATGATGGATGATGCAGCGAAAGTACCATTAAGATTTTGGTTTGGAGCTCCCTCATGTGTTCCTGCCACAGAGTTTGAAACAAGTGGTGCAAAACTGGATAGTGAGGATATACGCAATCTTATGAAAAAATCCCGGATTAAATATTTATCGGAAATGATGAATTATCCGGGTGTAATTAAGAGGGATAAAGAAATCATGAAAAAAATAGGATATGCACAGAGATATGGGAAGCCTGTGGATGGACATGCTCCCGGGCTCTCAGGCAAATTGTTGAAAAAATATGCTCAGGCAGGTATATCAACTGATCATGAATGCAGTACCCTGGAAGAAGCTGAGGAAAAAATAAGGCTGGGAATGAAGATACTTATAAGGGAAGGAAGTGCTGCAGCAAATCTGGATGCCCTTAAGAGCCTTTTCAGGACAGCGCCTGGAAAAGTAATGTTGTGCAGTGACGATTTACACCCGGAGATGCTAAAATTTGGGCATATTAATAAATTGGTTGCAAAGCTCATCAATGAAAAGTACGATATTTTTGATGTTATTCGTAGCGCTACCATTAATCCTGTCAGGCATTACGGACTTGAGGCGGGATTGTTGAAAGAAGGAGATAACGCTGATTTTATTGTTACGGATAATCTCGACAGGATGAATATTATTGAAACCTGGATCGGGGGACAAAAGGTATTTACCGGTAATGAGGTTTGCTTTGATTATCTGCCAGGTAAGTGCATTAATAACTTTATTGCCACATCTTTGAAAATAAAGGATATTGCTGTAAGGAACACTGGAAATAAGATACGGGTAATAGAAGCAAGAGATGGAGACCTGTTAACAGGTGATGCTTTCTATTCGTCTGGTAATGAGGTATTAGTAGAGACAGATCCGGAGGAGGATCTTTTAAAGATAGTGGTTAAAGACAGATATAAAGATGCAAAACCTGCGGTGGGATTTATAAAAGGATTCGGTTTGAAAGAGGGAGCTTTTGCCAGTTCAATAGCACACGACAGTCATAATATAATAGCTGTCGGTACAAACGACAGGGATATTGTAAACTCTGTAAATGAAATAATAAAACTAAAAGGAGGTCTTGCCGTTGTCTCAGGTAAGGTATCGGAATCGTTGCAGCTTGACATAGGAGGTATAATGACTACACGTTCGTGCGATGAGACTGCGGAAAGTTATAATATGCTTAACAAACTTGTCTCTTCGCTGGGATGCACTATGGCTGCACCGTTCATGACTTTGTCTTTCATGGCATTGCTTGTTATTCCCAGTCTTAAGATAGGTGACAAAGGACTTTTTGATGTAAATAAATTTCAGCCTGTATCACTGTTTGTCTGAAGAATAAGAAACGCCTTATTGTAACATCTTCTCTGGGACGATGTTAATTGATCGTGATGCCCCCTGTCATGCTATTTATAGCCTCTGCGCTAAGCTGGCTCCTTCGCTAAAACAGCCCACCAGGCTGTTTCCTAACGCTCGGCCCTCCCTGAAGGAGGATTAATTCAGTGTTATTAACTGTATTTATTGAATATCAGTGAATTAGGCTCCCCTCTCCGGGAACCGAATCCCGCTTCAGCGGGAGAAGGTGTCAGGCGGGATGGGGAGCAAAAATACGTATTAGTAAAGCAAAAGAAATTTATGCTTATTTGCGGAAGTGTTATCTTTACCGGAAAGAGATATATTTAAATGGCGCCCGGGGCAAAATTCAGACAAATTATATCATCGATCCCGCAGAAGCCTGGTGTCTACCAGTTTATTGATCGGTATGGTACTATACTCTATGTAGGAAAAGCAAAGAATCTCAGGAAAAGGGTCAATTCTTATTTTACAAAAAATCAGTCGGGTAAAACAGAGGCACTTCTTAAAAAAGCTGTTAATATTAAGCATATTATAGTAGATAATGAGTCAGATGCATTGCTGCTGGAAAATAATATTATTAAGAAGCTGCAGCCGAGATATAATATTTTACTGAAAGATGATAAGACCTATCCGTGGATATGTGTAAAAAAAGAGCCATTTCCGCGGGTATTCAGCACAAGGAAAATTATAAAAGACGGATCACAGTACTTTGGACCCTATACATCCGGTTTAATGGTGAAGACATTAACAGGTCTGATCAGGAATATTTATAAGCTGAGGACATGTTCTTATAATCTGACGGATTCAAATATAGCCAGCGGCAAGTTCAGAGTCTGCCTTGAATATCATATTGGTAACTGCAAAGCTCCATGCGTTGGTAATCAAACACTTGAGGATTATGATGATAATATAAAGCAGATCAAAGATATACTGAGGGGAAACATAACATCAGTGATCGGTCACCTGACAGACCTTATGAACAAACATTCAAAGGAGCTGAGATTCGAGGAGGCACTGCTGACCAAAGAAAAAATAGAACTTTTGGCAGGTTTCAGAAGTCGTTCCTCAATAGTAAGCAATACTATAAAAAATGTTGATGTTTTTGCAATAACCAAGGAAAATGACAATTCGTATGTTAATTATTTGAAAGTAGTAGAAGGAGCTGTAATCCAATCGTTTACGCTTGAGATTAAATCCAGGCTCGATGAGCAGGATGAATCTCTGCTGGGTTTTGCCATTACTGAAATAAGACAAAGATTTTCAAGTGATTCCCCTGAAATAATTGTTCCGTTCAAGCCGGATGTAGAACTTAAGAAAATAAAATATACTGTTCCAAAGGCCGGGGAAAAGAATAAACTGCTTGAACTTGCCG
>CAYQBZ010000030.1:0-15143 GCA_964415855.1 uncultured Rikenellaceae bacterium | reverse complement strand
CTTTTCAGCAATATCATTTCGTGATAACACTTTCCCTTTGTTTCTCATGAAGTATTCAAGCAGAATAAACTCTTTGGTGTCAGTTTAATCCCGATGCCATTGCGTATGGCAATTTTCCTGTCAAGGTCAAGTTCAAGATCAGCCATTCTATTTTGTTAGTCGTCTCGGATATCATACCGGTTCTTTTCAGCAGAACTTTAACCCTTGCCAGTAATTCCCTGAATTCAAATGGTTTAACAAGATAGTCATCAGCCCCGGCATCAAAACCGAGGAGTTTATCTTCGGTGGTGCCCAATGCGGTAAGGATGAGTACGGAAACATTCGGTTTAATGTTTTTCAGTTTCCTGCATAATTCAAGCCCGCTAATGCCAGGAATTACGATGTCAACAATAAACAGGTCATAGTTATATTGCATGGCAAGTTTTTCAGCTGAATTACCATCATAGGCCAGGTCGGCTTCATATTGATTTTCCTCCAGTCCCTTTTAAATGAAGGAAGCAACCTTAGGTTCGTCTTCAACGATCAGTATTTTCAAAATCGGATCTTTTATTCAATAGTTTCAACCACAAATTAATTCATTCGGAAATAATTTCAGGATGCAATTGAATTGCATTTGCATAATTTATGCATTTGCAGATTATATTCATTTGCAAACCGATACCACCTTTAAATCCTTATTTATATACAATTACTTAAGATACTTCTTGATATTATAAAGCTTATTCAAGGCTTCCACGGGTGTGAGATTATCTATATCAATCTCCAGGAGCTCATCCCGTATCTGCTTCAAAACAGGATCATCAAGCTGAAATATGCTGAGCTGCATCCCTTCGCGATGACCGGCAATATCTGCCACAGGCTTTGCCAGCTCATGCTTCTCATGCCCCTGTTCCAGTTCCTTAAGAATTTCGTCAGCACGTGTAACGAGACTTCTTGGCATTCCGGCCATCCTTGCCACATGAATTCCAAAACTGTGTTCACTACCTCCTCTTTTAAGCTTTCTGAGAAAGATGACTTTATTATTGAACTCTTTTATGGAGACATTATAATTCTTTATTCGCGGATAAGAATTCTCCATCTCGTTAAGCTCATGATAATGAGTCGCAAACAATGTTTTTGCTTTCATCTTTCCTTCATGAAGAAACTCAGCCATTGCCCATGCTATCGATATTCCGTCGTAGGTACTTGTCCCTCTTCCTATCTCATCAAGGAGAATAAGACTCCTGTCCGACAGGTTATTAAGGATACTTGCAGTCTCATTCATTTCAACCATGAAAGTGGACTCACCAAGACTGATATTATCGGATGCCCCTACGCGGGTAAAAATCTTATCGACCATGCCTATCCTGGCTGCTTCCGCCGGGACAAAACAGCCTGTCTGTGCCATCAGTACTATAAGAGCAGTCTGTCTCAGGAGGGCAGATTTCCCTGACATGTTTGGTCCTGTAAGGATAATTATCTGCTGGTCCTCAGTATCAAGAAACAGATCATTCGGTACATATTCAGTGCCCGCAGGTAATTGCCTTTCAATGACCGGATGTCGGCCCTCTTTTATATCGAGTATCTTCGAATCGTCCAGCTCCGGCCTGATATATTTATAATCCTCTGCGATAACCGCATAAGAATAAAGGCAATCGAGTTTTGCTATAAGTGCGGAATCGAGCTGGATGGGAGGTATAAACTCAATAATGGCAAGAACAAGATCGTTAAATAGCCTCGTTTCAAGTGAAATTATTTTCTCCTCTGCTCCTAATATCTTACTTTCATATTCCTTAAGCTCCTCCGTAATATACCTTTCAGCACTAACAAGGGTCTGTTTCCTGATCCATTCCGGAGGTACCTTATCCTTATGAGTATTTCTTACTTCGATATAATAACCGAATACATTATTGAAACTGACCTTCAGGGAAGTTATTCCCGTTCGCTCACTTTCACGCATCTGAAGTTCAGCCAGATAATCTTTACCACTATATAATATCGTACGTAGCTCATCAAGCTCTTCGGATATTCCGGATGCGATTGCATTCCCCCTGCTGATCTGCACAGGAGGATCACTATTAAGCTCCCTGTCAATCTTTTCCGCCAATGATATGCAGGGATTCAACTGCTCTGCCAGCTTAATCAGTGGTGAACAACCACTTTCCCTGCAGATTGATCCAAGAGGCTCAATGGCCTTTAAAGCTCTTTTAAGCTGAACAACCTCCCTGGGATTTATCCTGCTTACAGCAACTTTTGAAACTATCCTTTCCAGATCGCCTACCTGGCGAATCAGACCTGCAATCTCATCCCTGACATTTCCATTCAACTTTAAATACTCAACAATATCAAGTCTCTCATCTACGGGTTGAATATCTTTCAGAGGAAGCGAAATCCACCTTTTGAGCAACCTCCCACCCATAGGTGAAATGGTTCTGTCCATCACATCTATCAGAGTGCTTGCTCCTTCATAAGGAGAATGAAAGAGTTCAAGGTTCTTAACGGTAAACTTATCGAGCCAGACATACCTTTCTTCCTCTATCCTCGATAAACTGGTTATATGCCCCAGCTGTTCATGTTGTGTAATGTCAAGGTAATACAGAATTGCGCCGGCAGCTATTATCCCGTAAGTGAGGCTCTGTACTCCGAATCCCTTGAGCGAACTTGTCTCAAAGTGCTTTAATAATTTGTCAGTTGCCGCATCTTGTGTAAACATCCAGTCATCCAGCTTAAAGGTATAGAATCGTGAGCCAAAAAATTCAAGGAATATCTCTCTCTTTCCTTTTTCAAACAATACCTCTTTTGGCTGGAAGTTATTAAGCATCTGGTCGATGTATTCCAGGTTACCTTCAGAGGCAAGAAATTCGCCCGTTGATATATCGAGAAACGCAACGCCTGCAATTTTTTTGTCAATATGTACAGCTGCCAGGAAGTTATTTTCCTTGTGGTTAAGGACATTCTCATTCAGCAGGACTCCTGGCGTCACAAGCTCTGTTATACCTCGTTTTACTATTTTTTTTGTAAGCTTTGGATCTTCAAGCTGCTCACAAATTGCAACCCTCTGTCCTGCTCTTACCAGTTTTGGCAGATAGGTATCAAGTGCATGGTAGGGGAAACCAGCCAGCTCAACAAATGATGCAGCACCGTTTGCTCTCCGCGTAAGAGTAATACCCAGTATCTCCGAAGTCCTGATTGCATCTTCACCGAAGGTCTCGTAGAAATCGCCAACCCTGAAGAGCAGAATGGCATCAGGATGTTTTGTCTTGATGTTATTATACTGCTTCATTAGCGGTGTCTCTACATATTTCGGAAAATCAGACATTGTGAATCGTATGGTAAGTATTAACTGGAAATCTGTCGTCCGGATCTTGACAAAGATACACTCATGCAAATATTAATGAAATAGTTTTTAAATAAAATAGCCATATTTATAATCAGGCGGACCAATCATAGTGTTTTATATTGTATCCCCACCTGCTCTCCGCTTTTTCAGTAAAAACACAATAAATATCATATAATCTCACCATAAGTTTTTTTACCTTGTGTTCTGATTACTAATGGTAAAAGCTGGATATGAATAAGGTCCTGATACTTGGAGCGGGTTTGGTTGCAAAACCAATGGTTGAATACCTGCTTCTTAATGGATTCAGGTTAATGATTGCATCCCCGGTTAAGAACAGGGCAGATGAAATGATCGGATCCAATCCCTTTGGTTCCTCTACAGACTGGTCAATGTCTGACACGCAAACACTCGAAAAACTTGTTTCGGAATACGATATTACAGTGAGCCTTCTGCCATTCAAATTCCATGCTGATGTCGCAAGGGTATGCCTTCGCCAAAAAAAATCACTCATAACTACTTCATATGAACAAGCCGCCGTATTATCCCTCAATGAGTCTGTTAAGAAGGCTGGGTTAATATTCCTGAATGAAATGGGTCTTGACCCGGGAATTGATCATATGAGTGCGATGCGGATAATCAATACTATACATGCCAAAGGCGGGAAAGTAACAGAACTGTACTCTCTTTGCGGTGCTTTACCTGCTCCTGAATCAGCCACTAATCCTCTTAAATATAAATTTACATGGAGTCCGGCAGGTGTCATTCTGGCCAGTCTCAACAGTGCCAGATATTTGAAGAAAGGAAAAGAGATCTTAATTTCTCCTGACAATCTGTTCAAAGCTAGGTTTAGTTACTCCTTCCCGGGAATAGATGATCTTGAAGTCTATCCTAACAGGGACTCAATGAATTATATTGATATTTATGGCATTCCGGAGGTTGAGACTATATACCGAGGGACGATCAGATTTCAAGGATGGTGTGAAACTCTTGATGCTATGAAAAATCTTAAGATGCTTGATGATACATATAAGGATAATAAGAGCACCACATATGCTGAATTTTTAGCTGCCAGAACCGGAACCGACGTTAAGTATCTGAAAGGAAGCATTACCGGACATCTCGGGATCAGTGATAAATCAGTTGTCATTGAGGCGCTTGACTGGCTTGGTTTTTTCCGCGAAGAGGAATTGAGAAAAAAGTCGGCTACTCCCTTTGACATAACATCAGACAAAATGATGTCCCGAATGTTATTATCTGATAATGAGCGTGATATGGTGCTTATGCAACATATGGTACTTGCCTCCTACCCCGATGGGAAGAAAGAAGTTGTCCGATCCTGTATGACAGATTACGGAAAACCTTCTTCAAATACTGCCATTGCAAGAACAGTTTCATTACCGGCTGCAATTACAGTGAAAATGATCCTTGAAAAAAAACTGAAACTGACTGGTGTTCTCCGGCCTGTTGTTCCTGAGATCTATAATCCTGTACTAGATGAACTAAAGAACATGGGAATAGATATGAAAGAGGAATATGGTCTGCCGGAAAGAGAGATGATTAGCTTCCATTCAATCCCTGAAGGGGTATGATTTAGTGAAACTCTGTGATGACTCTGTGCTCCCTGTGTAAGTTCTTAAATAATAATTGGAAATATCATGAAGTCAAACTTAAACAATACCCTTAAAATCTCAGGTAAAAATCTTTTGTGAGATTTATGTACTCATCTGTAAATTGATGTCTCTGCCCACGTTCAATGGTCAGGAATCTTTCTGTAGTATTTTTTTTCTTTGTGTTGAAAGAAAGAATAAGACGCCTTACTTCTGATTGTAGATTAGGTTTTATCTTCAGTATACTATTGCAGAACAGGTTGTATGAACTGGCCTCCGCAATAAACAGGCTGCCTTCAACATATGGCAATATCAGATGAAAACTTCCATTCTCCTCCATGAGCCGGAGCACACCGTCAAGTAGTTCAGTGGAAGATAATGAATCATTATGCCTTGTTGCTGATTTTCTTGGATCAGGACTTTTAAGTGACCCCCTGTAATATGGAGGATTAGATACAATAAGATCAAACCTGGCACTACCTTTACAAAAATTCTGAAGGTCGGTGTTTTTAACCTTGATCTGCTTATTCCATGGCGACATATTCACATTGTCACAAGCCTGAAGAAAAGAATCGCGGTCCGCTTCAATTGCCACAATCTCAGCATCTGATCGCTGAGCGAGCATAAGAGCAATAAGTCCCGTACCGGTTCCGATATCCAATATCCTCCTGGCAGAGGAAATATCGACGCTGGCTCCCAGCAGAACGCCATCTGTTCCAACCTTAAAAGCCGACCTGTCGTGATAAATCGTGAATTGTTTAAATCTGAAGTAGTTATTGCCCATCAACAGAGTTTTTCATTGACTCCTGGACCAAACAGTGCAAAGTCATACTTAACAGGGTCCTCCGGATCGAATGTACGGAGTATATCTGTCAGCTCCTCAACTGCTTTCCAGTCGTTCATCATCCTGTTTAAGAGCCCCAGCTGTCGTGCTGTGTTCCCGGAATGCAGGTCCAGAGGGATATATAGTCCTGAGGGTTTGATCTTATCCCAAATGCCAAAATCCACACCATGATTATCGCGTCTTACCATCCACCTTAGGAACATGTTCAGTCTTTTCCCTGCTGCTCCCTCCTTCACGTTAGCAAAATGCTTTTCAGTACGGTGGGGATGGCTGACGGAAAAGAAAAGATCCCTCAGAAAGGACAACCCGTCTTTTACAGATCCCTGCTTCATACCCAGCACCAATACATCCTCCATGCTGTTGAAGCGGGAATAGATATGCCTGAGCCCCCTGATAAAATGGATAAGATCATTCCCATTGAATGTTCTGTGGACAAACCCCGACAGGCTTTGTATATCCCTTTCATCTGCGTACATCACAAATTCATACGGACTATTATCCATCATTCCCATCATTTTCCGGCTGCTCCTGAGGATCAGATCCCTGCGGCCCCATGCAATTGTCGCAGTCAGAAAAGCTGATATTTCCCTGTCATGACGCCCGGAAAAACTATGCGGAACAGAAACAGGATCGCTGGTAATAAATGATAGGTTATTATACTTGAGATAATTCTCCTCCAGGAACTGTTTCATCTCATTAGCCGGGATCCCTTTGTATGATCTCTTAAGACTCATTTACAATAAGCCCGTCTTTTATTTCCAGAATCCTGTCTGACATCCCTGCGAGCTGCCGGTCGTGTGTTACTATTACTATTGTCTGTCCGAAAGTGTCCCTGAGTTTAAAAAACAGTCTGTGAAGCTCATTCTTATTTTCTGTATCGAGGTTCCCGGAAGGTTCATCAGCAAGAATAACCGATGGATTATTTACCAGGGCCCGGGCAACAGCAACGCGCTGCTGTTCCCCTCCGCTCAGTTCGGAAGGCTTATGTTCAAGTCTGGCTTCCAGGTTCAGAAAGCCCAGCAACTCAGATGCCTTTGCTTCAGCTTCAGATTTACTTTTACCGGCAATATATGCCGGGATACATACATTTTCAAGTGCAGTGAATTCTGGCAATAACTGATGGAACTGAAACACAAATCCTATGTTGTTATTCCTGAAAGAGGCAAGCACCTTACCTTTAAGGCGGCTTATGTCGGAACCGTTGTATAAGATTGTCCCGCCATCTGGTTTGTCCAGGGTACCTATTATCTGAAGTAATGTTGTCTTTCCTGCACCGCTGGCGCCGACTATCGAGACAACCTCCTTATCTTCTATCCGTATATCAATCCCTTTAAGAACTTTAAGGTTGCCGTACGCTTTAGTAATACCGGTTGTTCTTATCATAACGCTTTCAGAAGGCAAATAAGAGAATTATTATGAAGTGGGTAAGTTGTTTAAAGGAACAATGTCGGGACAGTGCCAGCTCTAATCACGTATCTCTTTGTAGGAGCCATCTGAGTCATTACCCGGGTCACTATCACTGTCAGTTGCATCGTTAATATCCTTCTGTATAGTTTCATTAACTTCATTTACATCCTTCTCTATCGTGCCTGCAACATCATTCATTTCCTTTCTCACATCGGATGTAATATCATTCATATCATTTTGTATTGAATCAGAGACCTCATTAGCATCCTTGGTGATTTTATCTGCAAACCCGGTCACATCTTTTTTTATCGATTCCGTCACCTCATTCAGATCATCCCTAATATCCTTGGTACTCGACTCCAGCTCCCTCCTTATATCATCAGTAGCTTTCCTGAAATCACGCATGCCCTTACCAAGTCCTTTTGCTATCTCCGGAAGTTTCTCCGCTCCAAAGAGAAGAAGGGCAACTATTATGATAACAAATATTTCCTGTCCGCTCATACTTAAATGTTCAAAGCATCCTCCTATTATGGAACAAAGTTAGAAAAGTTTCATGATATTCATATAGAATAACACTCCATTTAATATGAATTAAAGGCAAGGTTGTTTTGTTATTGTTCTCCGGGCTTTCTATGCCTTTAATTTGCTCTTGGTATCAATCCCGGCATTTTTATTCGGAGATGTCTCATACATAAGCATCGATGCAATGAAAATGGATGAATATGTTCCAACACCTATACCGATCATCAGGGCGAATACAAAGCCTCGGATGACAGCGCCTCCGAAGATGAAAATTGCAGCAACAGTAAGAAGCGTTGTGAGTGATGTGTTAACTGTCCGGCTTAAAGTTGCGTTCATTGCCATATTCAGCACTTCCTTGAAAGGTCGCTTACGGTATAAGGGGATATATTCCCTGAGCCTGTCAAACACGATAACCGTGTCATTAACCGAGTAACCGATAACAGTAAGTATTGCAGCAATGAATGCCTGGTCAATCTCCATTGAGAATGGCAGTATTCCCCATAACAGCGAATAGATGCCGATAACAAAGAAAGTATCATGGAACAGAGAGGCTACCGCACCAAAACCATATTGCCAGTTCCGGAACCTGATAAATATGTACAGGAATATAATTATGAGGGCAATAACCACCGAGTAGACAGCTTTAATCTTTATATCCGTTGCGATGGAAGGTCCGATTGTTTCCGAGCTCTCCCTGTACTTTGAAAGGAATTCATCACGGCTGAGGTTGCCACCTACCATGTCCTTTAATCCTTCATAAAGTTTAGTATCAACCTCATCTTCCACTCCTGTCTCGTCGATTTTGTAATTCGTTGTTATCTTCACCTGGTTTGTACTTCCGAATGTTACGACCTGTGGCATCTCTCCAAATGAAGCTGTAAGATTCTGGGCCACATCGGTTGTCTTAACAGGTTCATCAAACCTTACGACAAATGTACGTCCCCCCGTAAAATCTATGCCCTGGTCCAATCCCCTGATAAAGAGAGATCCCAGTCCAAGTAATGTTATTGTAATGGAAAATGCATAGAAGTATTTACGCATGCCAATAAAATCAATCCTGGTATTCTTCAGGAAATTGGCTGTAACCTTCCGTGAAAATGTAAGGTTAACATTTCTCTTTAACAGTCCTTCGTAAATGAGTCGAGTAATAAAGATTGCAGTGAAAAGGGATGTAAGAATACCTATAACAAGAGTAGTGGCAAAACCTTTGATGGGCCCTGTCCCGAAGACGTACAGCACAATACCTGTCAGAAGGGTTGTGACGTTTGAGTCAATTATTGCTGAATAAGCTCTTTTATATCCGTCTGCAATGGCAAGCTTAGGTCCTTTGCCATTTCTCAGTTCTTCCCTGATGCGTTCATATATAAGTACATTCGCATCAACAGCCATACCCATGGTAAGAACAATACCGGCAATACCCGGCAGTGTAAGAACTGCGCTTAGAGATGCCAGAACACCGAACAGTAGAAAGATGTTCGAGAAGAGCGCGATATCAGATATTGAACCTGCACTTCTGCTGTAGTAGAAAACCATATACAGAAGTACCACTGTAAAAGCTATTATAAAGGAGATAAAACCTGACCTTATTGCTTCCTTACCAAGCGTTGGACCAACAACAGTGTCTGAAATTATCCTTGCCGGTGCAGGGAGCTTTCCTGATTTAAGAATGTTGGACAGGTCGTCAGCTTCCTCAATAGTGAAGTTACCTGTTATCTCTGTATTACCTCCGGTGATCTCCCCCGACACTGTAGCAGACGACCTTACATAACCGTCAAGCACCACTGCCAGGCAACGGCCTACATTTTCGCGTGTCATTCTTGCCCATATCTTAGCCCCTTCCGAGTTCATCGACATGTCAACCTTTATTTCTGATCCTGTGATCCCCGATGATGTCCGCGCCGATGTTACCACATCACCGTCGAGAGGAGGGCGTCCGTCGCGTGTTGTAATTTTCAGTGCATGAAGCTCATA
This sequence comes from uncultured Rikenellaceae bacterium, assembly GCA_964415855.1. GTDB lineage: Bacteria > Bacteroidota > Bacteroidia > Bacteroidales > VadinHA17 > LD21. The sequence continues at coordinate 5,473 of CAYQBZ010000030.1, read as the reverse complement.
CAATGTGTGAGTGGGATCATATTTATATGGATTCTGGCTCCATGCCAGCTTCAGGTCACGCGGGAACAGAGCCTTTACCTGTTTCATATTCAGTAACCTGTTCACTTTTGCCGTATCCTTTCCGCTTGCAAGACCTATCATACTTGTTGGCAGTGGTTGCCCCTGGGCATCTACCCTTGGATTAAGAACGCCAAAAAGAGGATTCTGAATTGCAAACTCTTCTCTTGTCTCTGCCTCGGGAGCCTGTGTTGTATCCTTTTCAAGTAGATCGAGAAGTGATTGCTCAGTCTGGGTGGTGTCAGCAACAGCCTGACCCGCTGCAGTCGGTTCCACATTAACTTGTTCAGGTTTCTCAGTATTTGCCTGTATCTCTTTCAGCAGATCATTTGCCTGGACCAGGTAACCAATTATCTCACTGTTCTCATAAGTCTCCCAGAATTCCAGGTTTGCCGTTCCCTGCAATAATTCCCTTACACGCTGGGGATTATTCTGCCCTGGCAGTTCGATAAGTATACGCCCTTTAGTTGCCAGGTGGGTTATATTCGGCTGAACAACGCCAAAACGGTCGATCCTTGTCCGGAGAATATTAAAGGCATTTGTTATGGCACCCGAGACCTCATCGTCAAGGACGCTAAGGACGTCTTCGTTTGTTGAATTGAAATTGATCCTGTCTCTTAATTCAGGAGTACCGAATATTGAGGCAAGCTTGGCATTTGGATCCGTTTCCTGGAAAGCCCTCCCGAAAAGTGTCAGATAGTCCGCCTGGCTCTCCTTCTGAAGCTGTCGAGCCCTTGTAAGAGCAGTATTGAACGTTTTGTCGGGATTATAATTTGAAAGAGCTTTCAGGATATCCTCAACAGAAACCTCAAGGATCACATTCATCCCTCCTTTAAGGTCAAGTCCCAGGTTTATCTCTTTCTTCTGGCATTCCTTAAAAGTGTTGCCCAGGAAGCTCCACTGTTCTTTTGGCAGGCTGGAGATAGAATCCAGATATTGAAGTTCGCTTTCAAGATTACCATTCGCATATGTCCTGGCATCTTTTTTTACTTTATATGTTGCAACTGTAAATGAAAGCTGGTAGATAGATACCAACCCCAGGGCAATTGCCAGGATAACTATAGCTGCTTTGTTCTGCATAGCTCTGTTCTTTTGAAATATTTTATGATAAAGCTTCTAATTCTTCATTATTGAGGCGCAAAGATATTAAAATTTTGCAAATAGATTCATCCTAATAGAATATGAATTAATGAGAAAACATTGAGCATATCACTTTTCTTTCCACTATGGAACACGGGCTACCTGAAGTGGAGCTAAACCATCAGATGCAGGAGTGATACATAACAAAAAAGGGCTGAATCTGACGAACAGCCCTTTTAAGCGATCTATAATTATCAGTTAATCAATCAGACTTTCATAATCTGTTTCAAGAGGTTCTCTATTGATAAAATCAAATAGAGTAAGACTTCTCATATTGTAAAAATAGTTCCAGTACTGTTGAACAGCCTGTACATACATCCTCCTGTTAGAATCTTTATTAGCATCTGCATCATTCAGATCCAGTACCGCAACCCTGCCGATCAGGAACCTCTGCCGTGTTACTTCATAACGTTTTGCAGCAATAGTATCCGATTTAGCTGCTATCTCAACCTGGTTTTTCTGAAGGTTGAACTGGTCAATATCCAGCAGCAGGTTTTGCTCGAAGTCTATCTGAGCCTGCCGCGTCTGCACATTCACCAGCTCCTGGTTTGATTGCGCCATTCTTAATCTGCCTCGTCCTTCACCCCAGTCGAGAATTGGAAGTGAAAATGAAAGTCTGACTGTCTGTGTCCTGTTCAGGTCCTGATAAGCCAGGCTAAAATCCTGATTTTGCTGGTTCAATCCCAGTGAAGCGATCAGGGAAGCATTAAGACCCTTATTGGCTTTTGCCTGGGCAACACTGCTGGCAGCATTCAATAAATTTATCTGGTAAGTCAGGTAGTCCGGATTATTGTCTTTTGCAAGTTGCAGCACTTCATCAGGATCAACCTGAAGATCAGGTATGTCCACTGGGAGGATGAGCTTAATTCTTACCTGCTCGTTAAATCCTAAAAATGACCTCAGCCTGATCTCCCTGTCACGAAGGTTCATCTCAGCTGTTTTCAGGCTGGTTTGCCCGTTAAGGTAGCGAAGCTCCATCTGGTAAAGATCATCCTGTGCTATTGTTCCGAGACCATAGCGGCCAACTGCTATATCGTAGAGCTCCTTTGCATTTTTCAGGTTCGTGGTGGCAATTTGCATATTAATCTGTGCTGATGCCAGGTTAAAGAAGATCATTACAGCATTCAGATGTACCTCTTCAATAGCCTGCAGCAGTGTCTTCTTAGCCTGTTCGTACCTGAGAGGCTCAATTTTCTTTTCCCATTTAAGCGAATTATAAGCCTTAATAGGCTGCTGAATATACAGACTGATCGGTGAAGCCAGATAGTTTATGGGGAGATTATGCTCAAGATCTTTTTCCAGCTCAAGGTCCGACCGCAATGATATTGTGGTTCCGGTAAAGCCTATGCTCTGGGAAAGGGCCAATTGTCCCGATGTACTGATTGAATTTGACTGTATATAACTATAAGTACTGTCTCTCACGTCGAACTGTCGCTGAATCCTGTTACTGTAGTCAGGCGCAGTTCCGGTGAACCTTAATGATGGTAAGTACTGTGCCTGGAAGGATCTGTATTGCCAGTAACTGGAACGGAATCTTTGCTTTGCAATTAAGGCATTGGTTGATTGTGTTTCTGATAGCTTAATAACCTCGTCAAATGTAAGGCTTAATGTATCACTTTTAGCTTGTGCACAGATATCCTGAACGGAAATAGAGAGCACAACTATCATGGACAATAATAGTAATTTCTTCATTTTTAAAAATTTATTCATACCTCAATGATTCAATCGGATCTTTTTCTGATGCCCTTTTGGCAGGGGAATAGCCGAAAATAACCCCGACAGCAGCAGAAACTCCGAAAGCGATAAAGACAGAGAAAAAGGAAACAATAGTCATGATCCCGGCTATTTGCTCTATAAGTTTTGCCATAATTACTCCAAAGAATACGCCAATAAATCCTCCTGACACGCTTATAAGAACTGCTTCAGAAAGGAATTGTACAACAATATCCATCTTTTTTGCCCCGATTGCCATTCTGGTGCCTATCTCCTTTATCCTTTCCATCACTGAGGCAAACATGATATTCATGATACCAATACCTCCTACAATAAGTGAAATACTGGCAATAGCTCCAAGAACTATATTAAAGATATCTTTCGTCCTTTGCTGTTGTTTGAGAAGCAGTTCAGGCACAGTTATTTCGAAGTCTTTCACGCCTGAGTGCCGTCTTGTCAGCATCCGGCTGAGGATTTCAGTGGAGGGTTGCAGCTGCTCCGTTTCCTGTACCTGCACAACAATACGATCGAGCTGGTTATAGTTGGTCTCAACATTCGATGAAGCATCGGCACTGCTAACGACTACCCTGGCCATACCTCCGCCGCCGCCGCCAAAGAATTGTATCGAGGTGGCTTCCGAAGCGAGCTTGGTATTCAGAAGGGCCCTGTTCTGGTACCTTAATAACATTGTCTGAATAGGGATATAGATGTTATCGTTATATACGTTAACTCCCTTCTCCTCGAAACCGGTAAGACTCACATTTGTTTTCTGCAGTACGCCGATAACTTTCAGCCATATTCCGTTGAACTTTATATACTGACCCAGCGGATCGATTTTACTGAAGAATTTAGCTCTGATATTTGCCCCGATAATACAAACCTGTATCCCGTTCTCCTCCTGGTAATTATTAAAAAATGCTCCTGCTACAAGAGGAAGGTTATACAGGTAAAAATAGTCGTTTGATACACCGACAAGCTTAGCAGTATATTTCACTCCGTTAAGCATGGCCGTGGAGTTAAATGAGATTTCCGGACTGATCCTCTTAACAGAAGGAAGAGTTTCCCTGATCGCATCAACGTCAAGAAGGTTCAATCCTCTGGAAAACTTTTTCTGCTGTTTTTCTCCCTCATCAGTTGAAGAAGATTTATCGGGGATAACCGGGTTGATAAGGATATTGTTCACCCCTACCATTTTCATCTGTTCCATGATCTCCTGCTTGGCGCCCTTACCTATAGCGAGCATGGCAATAACAGCAGCCACACCGAAGATTATACCGAGAGCCGTCAGCATTGATTTTAGCTTGTTTGAAACTATAGATTCAACAGCTATCTCAATATCGTGGAAATACCTAAGTATGAATTTGAACATTTTATTTCCTGTTTAATTATTTATCCGAATTTTCATCAGGGAATCCTAGTTTTCACTCTGTCCCTGTGGTCTCTGCTGACCCTGCTGCTGTGCCCCGTTGTTCATACGACGTATGGCAGACGTATCTCTGACCCTTCCCTGGCCCTGTCCGCTTCTGGCATTCTGGAATTGCTGCATCATCTCAGGAGACATATTGCCACTGCCTCTCATTCCTCTGCCTCCTCTTGCGGGCTGTGTTTCCTGCTGCCTGTTAAGCTTCTCTGCCTCTTCTTTCTCCTTCTGACGCTGTCTGATAACATCGATAAGGTCTTCTCCTGCCAGCTTGAATTTTTCAGGATCTGCAGGAGTGCTTAGATAGAGCTGTACTCCGGGTTCCAGTCCCTGCTCAACAACCACATTATTTTCATTGGACTCACCCAGAACAACAATCTGCTTTATTCCATTCTTCAGGTATACGAAAGGAATACTGTCGGCTCCTGTCTGCACACTCTCCAAAGGAATATATGTAACATCATCTATTGTTTTGGTTATTATCTTATTACCTGTTGTCATCGAAGGTCTCAGTATCGGATCAGACTGATTCAGCGCAATATTTACCTCAAACACTTTTGCATCAGCATTAGGCAGTTGTTCCCCGATATTTGCAACACTCGTTACCACTCCTGTATATGATTTTTCAGGAAAAGCATCAACCATTATCTCAACAGGCTGGCCCGTTTTAACCTTACTTACATCTATTTCATTGACATATGTTTTTGAAATCATTTCCGACATGTCGGGAAGAGTTGCAACTACATTATCAAATGCATTTATTGAAGAACCAACTTTTCTTTTTGTTCCCATCCGGTCCCTTTTGTATATTATCATACCATCAGCAGGGGCAGTAATGACAAATTGTGATAATACTGTTTCCAGATCCGCCACTCTCTGACGGGCATCTGCCAGATTATTCTTCATATTTCTCATATCGGATTTGGCCTGCTCCACTCTTAAGGAATAACCTCTTATCGCCTGGTCGAGTGACCGTTTAGCCTTGTCCAGGGCTATTTCAGCCTGACGGATCGTAGTAGGTGGTTCATATTGTGACTGCTGTACAGTTATCTCTGCTTCCTCCACGGAAAATCGCAGGTTTTTGATGTTATCCCTTAAATTACTGAGAGTAACAGCTGTGTCAAGGACCTTCATCTCCAGGTT
>CAYQBZ010000029.1:0-15429 GCA_964415855.1 uncultured Rikenellaceae bacterium | reverse complement strand
CAACAAAGGGATTATGCAAATATTTAGGTAACTATAAAAGATTCAGGAACTTTATCTCAGATGATGGATTATCTATCAGGGAATCAATCTCTTCTTTGGGCAATCCATGAATCTTGCCGAGTTCACGCACTATCGACTTACCTCTGAAAGTGCTCATTGTTCCGAGCAGTGCAGTATGTTTGTAACCATATCTCTTAAAAATGTAATCAATAACTTCGTCCCTCTCTTTCCATGAATAATCTATGTCGAAGTCGGGGGGTGAGCTCCTTTTGGGATTTATAAATCTCTCGAAGTAAAGGTTTAGATCAATAGGGTCAACATTAGTGATTTTCAGGCAATAAGCAACAACAGAATTAGCACCGCTGCCACGGCCGACATGGTAGAAACCGCGGGCCATTGAATACCTGACGATGTCCCAGGTAATGAGAAAATATGCAGAGAATCCGAGCCTGTCGATGATATCGAGTTCATGCCTGATCCTGTTCCTTGCTTCGTTGTTATGCTTTCCATACCTGTAAGTCATTCCATCCCATGCCAGTTTTTCCAGCAATTGCCTGTCGTCGTGCATGCTTGCCGAAAATATCTTCTTGTTCTTCTGGCTTGTAAGATCGAGATCCAGGTTACAGTCGTTCAGCAGCATCCGGGTGTTATTGATCAGCCATGGGAGCTCACTGTTTATCTTTTCGCTTTCAGAGGCGGTCCTGAAGAGTTCATCATCATCGGCACACTGCCATTGATTCAGGTGACTGAGGAGTATGTTGTTGTCAACAGCCCTCAGGCTCCTGTGAATATCTGTATCATCTTTCCCCGCAAAGGTAACCGGTTGCAGCAATACCATCAGGTGGCGGCTTATTGATGAAGTGAGTGTAAGCATACGGTTCAACTCACGTGGTTTTATCCCGATGCGTTCATTTTCCAACATTTTTCGGCCGGGTATTTTCTTAAGGGAGTAAATTACATACGATTCCGAAAGCTGAGGTGCAGGGAAGGGGACTGCTGATTTACTGATATTAAGGTATGACAGGAATTCGTTCAGTTCCCTTAAGCCGCCGTTATTTCGTGCTATTCCTATATACTGAAGTTCATTGTCGTTTCTGAATTCAATACCTGCTACCGGTCTGATACCGTTTTTTATGCATTCTCCTGCAAATTCCGGTATTGCCGTCGAGTTGTTGATGTCGGTCAGGGCAATGGCATCTGCACCGGCAGTCTTTGCTTTCTGTACAAGCTGTTCCACCGACATCGTGCCGTAGCGGAGGCTGTAATATGTGTGGCAGTTGAGGTACATTTTTTTATCTTCCATACATCATATATTGTTCAAGTCTTTCCTCCATCATATTTTGCTCTTTAATAGCATTTTCGAGCTGTTTAAGCGCTTTTTCCTCTCTCTCGCTAACAGTCATCACCCCTGAGGCTCTTCGGACCGCATTTCTCCCGAAACGCTTCCTCAGCCTGTCCATTGCCATATAGAGGCTGACTTTTTCGGGAGTATCGTCAAACATGTCGAGTTGCTGGACTCCTCTTACCATATGGCTGAACCTTACCCCGATGAGTCTTATAAGCATACGTCTCTGGTAGAGCCTGCCGAAGAGTTCTTTGGCAATATCTGCCAGCACATGGTCAAAAGACGTGTATGGTATCCGTTTCTGCAGAGTGTGGGTATCGAAGTTTGAATATCTTATCTTTACCGTAACGCATGAGGTCAGTTTCTCCTGTTTCCTCAGCTCGAATGCTATCTTCTCCACCATGCTTACAAGCAGCTGATTCAGTCTCACCATGTCGGTGGTGTCTTTTTCGAAGGTATGTTCGGTGCTTATTGACTTCTGTTCCGAATAGCTGATGACGGGGCTGGAGTCTATTCCATTGGCTCTCTTCCATATTTCAATGCCATTTTTACCCATGAGCTTGTCAAGCATCTCAACGGGGATGCTCCTCAGGGTATATATTGTTGCAATACCCATTGAACGGAGTATGTGGTATGTTTTCTGACCGATCATCGGTATTTTTTTTATCGACAGGGGATCGAGGAATGGCAGCACTATCTCTTTTTTCACCTCAATCTCACCATTTGGCTTTGCCTCTCCTGTGGCAATCTTTGAAACGGTCTTGTTGACTGAGAGTCCGATTGATATGGGAAGCCCGGTCTCTTTCATTATATACTGCCTCAGTTCATGCGACCAAAGGTAACATCCGTAAAAGCGGTCCATGCCGGTGAGATCGATGTAATGCTCATCGACGGACGCTTTCTCATACAGCGGCGCTCTTTCCGCAATTATACCGGTAACAATGTTGGAATAGTTGCTGTAGAGCTCCATGTCGCCGCGTATAACGATGGCATCGGGACACATACTTCTGGCCATTTTCATCGGCATAGCGGAGCTTACACCGTATTTACGTGCCTCATAGCTGCAGCTCGATACCACACCACGGTCCGACATGCCGCCTATTATAACTGGCTTGCCGTCCAGCCGGCTGTTCTTAAGCCGCTCAACCGATACAAAAAAGGTATCGAGGTCGAGATGAAGAACAGATCTGTCTGTGTTGCCGGAGAGGAGCATTTTTTTTTGAGTTTGGAGCGCCTGGAGTCCGGAGTGAGCTAAAGTTTTAAGAACTCAAAACTCTAAGTACTTTAGGCAGCACTCCAAACTTTCTTCAAAAAATTTGTTTATATCGAAAATATGTTTTAGTTTTGATTAAAAATTAATCAATCCTATGATTACAATATAATCATTTTTATTATGTACTTTGCATCGAACATAAAATTTTTAAGAAAAAGAAGGGGCAGAACACAGGATGATGTTGCTTTTGCCCTTAATCTTAAACGTTCAACCCTCAGCGGGTATGAGAATGGTGTGGCCCAGCCTGGTATTGAGGTACTGATCTCCTTCTCGGGATATTTCAGCATATCGATCGATACTCTTCTTAAGGTAGAGATACCGAAACTATCGGAAAGTCAGCTCGGTGAACTTGAAAGAGGCTATGATGCCTATATTAAAGGAAGTAATCTGAGGGTGCTTACCACAACAGTAAATACAGGTAACAGGGAAAATATCGAACTTGTTCCGGAAAAAGCAAAGGCAGGATATACAACAGGATATGCCGATCCTGAATACATAGGTGAACTTCCTGTGTTCACACTGCCATTCCTTTCGGATAAGAAGAAATACAGGACTTTCCAGCTCAAAGGCGACTCCATGCTTCCCATACCCGATGGTTCATGGGTGACAGGCGAGTATCTTCAGGACTGGATGAATATCATCAGCGGGAAAGCTTACGTGGTTTTCACACTTGACGACGGTATTGTATTTAAAGTTATTGAGAATAATCTCAGGAAGGACGGAAAACTTGTTCTTTATTCACTAAATCCTGTCTATGAGCCATATGAGGTTCATGTCAATGAGGTAAAGGAAATCTGGAAGTTCGTTAATTACATAAGCAGTGAGCTGCCGGATCCCGTATTACCTGAAAAACAACTCATCCAGGCTGTGGCCGGTATGAAGCATGACCTCGAAAGGATAAAGGCAAAGCTGGGTAAGGATATTTCAGATATTGATGAGGAGAGGTAGGTGGAAGTCCGAAGTCCGAGGTCAGGAGCAGGAAGCTTCCTTTGGAAATTCCTGGATTCATTTTGCTATTCTATTTTCTTCCGACTTCCGACTTCCGACTTCCAACTTCAGACTTCTCTATAAAACCACTTTCCATCTGCAAATCCAAATGGAAGAATGTCGATAGTTTCCAAATCCTCAAGTTGAATCAATACATGAGGTAACTCTTTTAAATTATTAATATTCTTGCTTTTAATAACGCTGGCAGAGGCCATTATTACAAATACGCCAGGTTCTGCAAAGTGCCTTAACGCGGGAGATTCGCAAATAAGCGGAGTATTGGGAGGAATATATTCAAGTATTTTTTTGAATACATCGGGCAGCTGGTCGTCCCATACCTTCGCAAAGAAAACCTTCAGGGCTCCCGCGCGCAGCATTCTCGACGTATCCTTCCGGGAATCCATCTCAGTCTCTTCATATATGGAACACCCTTTGTTCTCTTCGCGAGGTACCAGGCCTGCCGTTGTTTCATGAAAATGCGGAGTGATCTTGATTGCCGTTATTCCGAGTCTCTTAAAATCCTTTATGATCCTGCATGCAACGGATGTCTTTCCGGATTTGGTACCAGTACCCGCAATTAGTAATAGGTTCGGAATTTTCATAAAATGTTCTAACCAAAGACTAATAACACTCTACTCTGTGTCTCTCTGTGAAACTAAATAAAGGACCTTACACAAAGACGCACAGAGATCCGCAAAGGATCACAGGGCAGGCAAATGGAACTTAAGATAAACACTTAGCTATTCTTTAGTGAGTGCTATAATGAACTGAATGATCTTTTCATTTTCCGTTTCCGGTATCTTGCCTGTGTACAGAGCCCGGCAGATACGATTCCTGTCAAGTATGACAACGCTGTAGCTGTCTTTTGGCAATCCCCACAGACCCTGAAGTATGGCATCATAATCAAATAAAATAGTAGTATCGAACTTTCTTGCTTTCTTGCCTGCTATGGCACGGATAAGAAAATCCGGTTTCCATGTCGATTTGCAGTCAACAATCCCGAATCCCTTGAACTGATCCCTGCTGATCCGCTTATCAATGTCAACAGCCTTGTTGACCGCTTCGTTGAATGGTTCATTCAGCTCAGATTCATCCGGATCGACATAATTGACCTGGATCACTTTGCCGGCCCAGGTACCCATGGTAAATTCCTTCCGGTCGGCATCGGTGAACATCCAGTCAGGAGCCTTCATTCCGACAGCCAGCTTGACATTCTGCTGTCCTAAAATTCCGGATAAAGCAAATGTACTGAAAACGAGAGTAATGAGTACTTTTTTCATAGGGAGTGGATTAAAATTTATTGCGTAATATATGAAATTTTTGTCATTAATTTATTTTGCCTGTTTTTATTATTAATCCGCCCAACAATATTACTTTTGCGGTCTGATAAAAATTTAAATGCAATCAATAAGGAATGTTGCGATCATAGCGCATGTGGACCATGGCAAGACTACCCTGGTTGACCGTATCATACAGGAATGCAAGGTGCTTGATCAGAGGAAAGAGGCGGACGACCTTATTCTGGACAGTAACGATCTGGAACGTGAGAGAGGGATAACAATACTCTCCAAGAATGTTTCAGTAAGCTATAAGGATGTTAAGATCAACATTATAGATACACCCGGTCATGCTGATTTCGGAGGTGAGGTAGAGCGCGTGCTGAAGATGGCGGATGGTGTTCTCTTACTGGTAGATGCACTTGAGGGACCAATGCCACAGACCAGATTTGTACTGGGGAAAGCTGTTGCACTGGGATTAAAACCAATAGTCGTTGTTAATAAGGTAGATAAAGATAACTGCCGGCCCGATGAAGTTCAGCAGGATATTTTCGAACTGATGTTCAACCTGGATGCTTCCGATGAGCAGCTCGACTTCGAAACAGTATTCGGATCGTCGAAACAGGGCTGGATGAGCGAAGACTGGAAAAAGCCGGCGTCTGATATCAGATATCTTCTTGATACAATATTGGAGGAGATACCTGAACCACCTTATATCAAAGGTACCGCGCAGATGCAGGTTGCTTCGCTCGACTTTTCCAGTTATGTAGGGAGAATAGCTATCGGACGTGTGTTCAGGGGCGATATCACTGAAGGTTCTGACTACACCCTGTGTAAAAAGGATGGAAAGGTCAAAAAAGTAAGGGTTAAGGAGTTATATGTGTTTGAGGGACTTGGAAGAGTAAAGACGGAGAGTGTGAGATGCGGCGATCTGTGCGCAGTAATAGGGCTTGAGGATTTCGAGATAGGTGATACCCTCGCTGATCTTCTTGCCCCGGAAGCACTTACCAGGATTGAAGTGGACGAACCCACAATGAGTATGATCTTCACAATAAATAACTCCCCACTCTTTGGCAAAGAGGGTAAGTTTGTCACTTCAAGGCACCTGAGGACAAGGCTGATGAGAGAAACAGAAAAGAACCTTGCTCTTAAGGTGGAGGATAAAAGCTCAGAGGATACATTCAATGTTTTTGGCAGGGGGATATTGCACTTATCAATATTGATAGAGACCATGAGGCGCGAGGGCTATGAGTTCCAGGTAGGCAAGCCGAAGGTCATTCTGAAAGAGATAAACGGCATAAGATATGAACCTTACGAAACACTTAGCATAGATGTACCTGCTGATGTGTCGGGGAAAGCAATTGAACTTGTAACACAGAGAAAAGGGGAAATGACTGTGATAGAGCCGAAGGGAGACCTTATCCATCTGGAGTTCGATATTCCTTCCCGCGGACTGATCGGGTTGAGGAACAATATGCTGACAGCAACGTCAGGTGAAGCTGTTATGCATCACAGATTCAGGGCATATGACAGGTACAAGGGTGATGACCTGTTGCCTAAGCAGAACGGATCACTGATCTCAATCGAACAGGGAATGGCGACAGGCCATGCCATTGACAGGCTGCAGGACAGGGGACGCTTCTACATTGATCCCGGGGAGCATGTCTATAAGGGGCAGGTGATAGGTGAGTACACGAGACCCGGGGATCTTGAAGTAAATATTGTAAAGGGTAAAAAGCTTACAAATATGAGAGCATCAGGTTCCGATGAAAGTCTAAGGATAGCACCAAAGCTGAGGTTTTCACTCGAGGAATCCATGGAACAGATCAGGGAGGATGAGTATCTTGAGGTCACTCCATTGAGCCTCAGGATGCGAAAAATACCTTCTCAAAGAAACTTTTGATACGCACTGATTGTTAATATTGATATGAATAAGAAACTTTACAGCCTGGCAGTTATTGCATTCTTTCTCCTACCGGCAATCTACGGACAGCAGATCGATTACCTGAGATTTGGGATCGAGACTGGAGGGAGTCACATTCCTTCAGGATTAAAAGTAGGCGACAGGGCCCCGGCTTTTACAGGGTACGACCAGACAGGTAAACAGGTTGAGTCTGAGAAACTACTTGAAGATGGACCCATGGTACTGTTCTTTTACAGGGGCAAATGGTGCCCGGTATGCAGCAGGTACCTTAATAATTACCAGGACTCCCTGAATATCATTACTGACCAGGGCTTTAATGTTGTTGCAATAACACCCGAATCGATTGAAAATGTAGAGCAGACTGTTAAATTACATAACATTACATTCACTGTTATTTATGACTGCCAGGAGCAGATAATGAAAGATTATGATGTTATGTTCGACGTGACCAGAGCCTACCAGGACAGGATACTGAAAAGTCAGTCGATCGATATAGCTCAGAATAACGGCAGGGATGTGGCCCATCTACCGGTGCCTGCTACATATATTATAAATAAAGAGGGAATAATTGTGGCAGCACAGTTTGATCCGGACTATCATAACAGGGCAACGGTGAAGTGGATGCTGCAGAATCTGGTAAAAGCACTTTAAAAGCTCATTTCCCTGGTATTTAGCCTTTTCGGGATATTAATGATCCTGAAAGTTGCGCAGCTTTTCTGAATGCATGCATATTATCCTGAGATGTTTCCGGCGTTATCTCACATCCTGCTGATATTATGCACCGGCCGGCCGATTCCATGAAATCATTTCTTACAGACCTTGCAATTACTTCCGGACCGCCATCCTGAATGACGGATACTGGATCTGGTTTCCCTGAGAATACCTGCCATGGTTTGAGCATGCCGGCGAAAGCGGATAATGAAGGGACCAGGTGATCTATATCGATGATATCCGCACCTGTCTCTATCATTGATGGTAGTATTGCCTCTGTGTTCCCGCAGATATGCAGTTTGGCAATGGCTCCGCAACGATGTATATGATCCACAAGTATCTTCTGCCTCTTAAGTGCAAACCTCTTATAAAGGTCCGGACCTATCTGGGAGCAAAAGGCATCTCCGATACCAATGCAATGAGCACCTTCACTTATCTGGAGAGTTATGAAATCCAGTGCGCATCCGGTTATGATGTCCATTGCTTTTTCAACCGATTCAGGTTCGAGAAGGAAATCGAGCGAGGCAGCTGACGCACTCCTCAGATCTACATATTCAGCCACCGGACCTTCAACCCATCCGACAATAAAATACTCTGACCCCACATTTCTGCGATATTCCCTTATTTCATTCAGCCTGTTCCTGCAACGCATGTTTTCCTCTGCATGGTATGGCCATAGAGAAGCAGCTGTTTCCGCATCGGGAATATGACCCCCGGTATCTACGGGCAGGCCGTTCTCAGGGTATTCAACCTCAATACCAAAAGCTGTTGCTTCAGCCCATGGATCGGAAAGCACAGTCACCCAGTCCAGCCCGAAGTCTTTTGCGCAGCGTATCATGGAGCTGCATTTGGCATCCGGATCCGTGCAGAAATCGCGGTAGCTGACACCTCCGTAAGCTGCGGCCCACCTCATTATAATAGGGTGGAAGGGAGGGCGGTCAACATCCTCATTTCTAAGGAATGACAATGTACGTTCGAGGCCGGTCATTAAGGTCTTAAGATTAGCTAATATTCATTAAGGAAATCATTAAAGGGTTTCATTGCCCTGCATACATTCATTACATGGTCATAAAATGAAGTTTTCAGAACATCCTTGTCGGCAACTTCATTTGCAACGAGAAAGCTTTTATATTTAAGCAGTTCAATATTAGGATGGTCAGAAGGATATCCTTTCGGAGCCTTCTTAAGTTTCTCACCTTCTATCTTGCCAAAATACTTTTTAAAATCATCAGAATTGATAACTTCAATAAGTCTCCCGGGATCTTCATCAATCTTATCCCTGATCACTGACAGCCACGGAGCGGGAGGCATATATGCTCCGCCCGCGATCATACTGTTGCCTGGTTCAATATGAATATAGTAGCCCCCGAACTTATCGCCGTTCTTCTTGCCGCCTCTTACAATAAATGCCCCAAAATGTGTTTTGTAAGGCGATTTATCATTAGAGAAACGTATATCGCGGTTGATCCTGTAAACGCAGCTCTTTACTTCAAGGCCTTTCATAATAGGCTCAAAATCAATAATGTCGTCTATTACTTCCTGTACAAAGCTCTCGAAGTTTTCTTTGGCATCCAGGTAGGAGGGGCGGTTTCTGATGAACCATTCCCTGTAGTTATTCTCTTTCAGATCACCCAGGAAATCAAGTGTGGATTTATTTATCGTTTTCATATTGTTACAACAAGAAAGGACTGACCATTGTTTATATCTTTGTCAGTTAAATATAATAAAGATAAGATATCAGATTTCGTCCCTGAGAAGCCAGAAGGCTCTTGTACCGCAGGATGTCTTTCTGTTCGGAGGATCTGTCAGGGAGAATATATCATTTCCCATAATTTGCTGTCATTCCGAGTGCCAGCGAGGACCGGGTCCAGATTCAAAATGACGAGCTCACCAACGAACGTTAACGGACCGTAATCCCTCTATGATTTGTCATAAACCATGGTTTCTGACATATCACCATATGATGATGAAGAGCTTGATTCAATCACCATGCTGTTTCCGTCCATCTTAAATACTTCGTTGATAGTAAGCTCACCACCGTCATTCATCGGGAATTTTGTAGTGATCTTCAGTGATTTCTTATCGTCAGACCATACTACAACTGACTTTTTCTGGCTGTCCATCCATCCCGGATTGATACATTCCTTGCCATCAAGTGTAAATTTGTCATTTGTAGTATATTCCTGACCCTGGAAGTTTGAATGTCGTTCCACGCTCATATCATTGCCGGAATGTGCAATAATAATCTGGTTAGGAGCCATGGAAAATTCCTGGCCTAGTTTGCTTTTTGAATTATTCAGTTTCCAGGTCCCTGAAAAATTTACAGCCTGCGATGAAGCCACTGTGGTCGTTAGCAGGACAAGCAACAGAATTTTGATCTTTTTCATAGAGCTTAGCTTAAGTAAGATATAGAGCATTGGTTAAGACAATAAATTTAAACAGAATATGTCATTTTTAAAAATAAATAACTGATACTTATATGTCATAACATCAGTAGGATGGAGAAGGAGTCCCATTGGATCCAGTAAAATATGCAGCCGGACTGATCAGAAATTTCCGCAATATTGTACTTTTAATGATTGCATAAGGATAGAAGAAAGTAAAGCAGGAATAACTTTAACACTGATGGTAAGATACTTTTCCCTGATAACCTTATTCGTATTTTCAGTATCATCATTTGACTATCCGGTTTTTTCGCAGCCCGGGTCATTACGTATAAATGAATTCATGGCGCTTAACCAGACGGGACTGACAGATGAGGATGGCGAATATTCCGACTGGATTGAAATATACAATCCGTCGCAGGGTGATGTCAGCCTGAATGGGTGGTCACTGACCGATCAAAAAAACTTTCCCGGTAAATGGATCTTTCCTGATGTTACCATAAAATCCGGAAGTTACCTGGTAGTGTTTGCCTCGGGGAAAAACAGGAAGATTCCCGGCAGCAACCTTCATACAAACTTTAAACTGAGCGGAGACGGCGAGTATCTCGCGTTTATTGATCCCTCAGGTCTCAAAGCAACCGAGTTTGATCCTTTTTTCCCTGAACAGCAAACAGATATTTCCTTTGGCTATCTGGATGGCACTTATATCAGTTTTTTACAACCGACACCCGGGTCTGCCAACCTTCAATCGGGGGGGACCTTACTACCGGCTCCTGTTCTTGGCACCGGCCATGGTTTTTTTGAGGCTCCCTTTGATCTTACTATTTCCTGTCCTGACCAGCTGGCCGGCATATATTATACTACAGACGGTAGCACACCTGGTGAAGGCAATGGAATATTATATACCGGACCGGTTACAATAAGTACCACATCGATTATAAGAGCGGTTGCCATTAAGGAGGACCAGGCTCCCAGCCCTATAGTAACAAGCACCTTTATTTTCCCGGATGAAGTTATCCACCAGTCAAACAACCCGGCAGGTTATCCTGCTGAATGGGGTCCGTATGCCACACTTACCGGGAATGCTGTTGCGGATTATGAGATGGACCCTGAAATGATTTCTGATCCGGAATTTGCTGCATCGGTAAGGGAAGCTTTACTTGATATACCTACAATGTCACTTGTAACGGATAAGGGTCTGCTATTCTCCTTCAGCCAGAATCCGGACACAGGAGGGATATATATTTATACGGGTCCTTCAGCCAGCAGCCTGGGTGCAGACTGGGAGAGACCTGTCTCATTTGAATATTTCGACAACAGGGATTCGGTATCTTTCCAGGTGAACTGCGGTATCAAAATACAGGGAGGTGCCGGCAGACTTCCCGAGAAATCACCGAAACACTCTTTCCGGCTTGTGTTTAAAAGTATTTATGGTCCCTCCAGATTAAACTTTCCTTTATTCGGGGATGATGCTGAATCTTCAATAAATACGATTATTCTTAGGGCAGGGTTCGGCAATTCATGGATACACTGGAATCACAGTGAGAGATCAATGGCACAATACCTCAGAGACAGGTGGGCCAAAGATACTCACCTGGCCATGGGTCACAAGGCCAGTCATGGTATGTATGTCCATTTATATATCAATGGTATGTACTGGGGTATCTATAATCCTTCCGAAAGGCTTGACAGCGATTTTGCAGCATCGTACCTGGATGGCAGTGAGCAGGACTTTGACGTGATCAAGGATTATACTGAAGTGGTGGATGGTAATCTTACTGCATGGAACAAGATGATGGCAATGGCTGATGCCGGACTTACCGGCCGGGATTCCTATCAGCGGATCAGGGGCAACAATCCTGACGGCACAGCCAATCCGCAGATAGAGAATATGGTTGATGTTGTAAGCCTCGCGGATTACATGCTGCTTAACTTCTATGGTGGTAACTGGGACTGGGATCATCATAACTGGGTGGCCATAAGAAACCGTGTTAAGCCAGGTAGCGGATTCAGGTTTTTCTGCTGGGATGAAGAACATATACTGGAAACTGTAAATGCCAATGTGCTGGGAGAAAACAACGCCAACTGTCCCAGCCGGCTGTTTCAGCAACTTGTTCAGAATGATGATTTCAGGCGTCTCTTCGCAGACCGTGTGCAGCGATTTTGTTTCAACAGCGGGGCACTTACTCCCGGTCCGGCCCTTGAAAGATGGAATGACAGGGCATCCCAGATCGACCAGGCTGTGCTTGCCGAATCTGCACGCTGGGGCGACTACCGGCGTGATGTGCATCCTTGGCAGCCTGCAGGACCCTTTGACCTTTATACAAAGGAATCTTACTGGCTGCCCCAGCTGGGCTTCATGCAAAATACATATTTCCCCGGGCGGACTGATGTTTTCCTGGCCCAGTTGCGCACTGCAGGTCTTTTTCCCGCAATTGATGCTCCTGTCTTCATGATAAACGATAATCCCGTTTTACAGAATTATGTTTCACCGGGAGATATCCTGACAATGACTTCAGATGAAGGAGTTATCTATTATACAACCGACGGGAGTGATCCCGTGGTCTGGCAAACATCTCAGGATTACAGCGAAAAGGTCCTGGTTGCAGAATATAATGCAAAGCAGGTAATGGTGCCAAAGGCTGATATCGGCAAGCAGTGGAGAGAGGATCAGTTCTATAATACCTCAGGATGGAAGACTTCCAGCGGATTGCCGGGAGGCGTCGGGTATGAAATTGCTACAGGTTATGAGAACATGATATCCCTGGATGTCAGGGATGATATGTATAGTACTGGACAGAATCCTAATACGTCATGTTATATAAGGATCCTCTTTAATATCAGTTCCGGTGATCTGCCCGCCCTTAAATCACTTGTCCTGAGAATGAGATATGATGATGGATTTGTAGCCTATCTGAATGGAAAGAAAGTAGCTGCTGCAAACGCACCAGCAAACCTGGCGTGGAATTCAGCATCTTCCGGGAGTCATGAGCAGGGTGCTGTTGCTACTTTATTCAATATTTCTGATTTTACAGGTAACCTGAAAGCAGGTGACAATCTGCTGGCTGTTCAGGGATTAAATACTGCCACTTCAAGTACCGATTTTATTATCAATGCTGAGCTGAGAGCCAGCGACAGACCCTCTGTAAATGTCTCATCCTCAACAAAGATATATAATGGTTCCATTGTTATTGACGAATCGTGCCATATTAAAGCACGTACAAGCTCAAACGGAGAATGGAGTGCGACGAATGAACGGTTCTTTGTAATTCCCGGTGATTTCCATGATATCAAGATCACGGAAATACATTATCATCCTCTTGATGAAGATGCCGTATCAAACAGTGAGTTTGAATTTGTTGAGATTAAAAATACGGGAACATCAACAATGGACCTGGGTGGATTACAGTTCGTTAACGGTATTGATTTTATTTTTCCACCGGAAACTCAATTAAGGCCAAAAGAGTTCATCGTCCTCGCATCTGATGCCGCTTATTTCTATGAACGATATGGATTCCTGCCATTTGATGAGTACAGCGGGCAGCTCGATAATAATGGGGAAAGGCTCGTTCTGGTAGGTCCTGAACAGGATACGCTTTGTTCAGTATCATATAGTGATGGCGATGGCTGGCCCGAGGTTTCTGATGGGAAAGGCTATTCGCTGGTGCCTCTGGAATATAATCCGGACGGTAGCCAGGATGGTCCGGAACACTGGCGTTCATCATATCACATCGGGGGTTCACCCGGGGCTGACGATACCAACAGCCCTGAAGGTAAATCATCTGATATAGTTACCCTTTACGCATGCTATCCCAATCCTTTTTCAGATATAACAAACATATCATATCAGTTACACGAGGAAGCCTTTGTAAACTTATCTGTTTATAATTCACTTGGAAAGCAGATCGTTACCCTGGAGAGCACTACAAAACCAGCCGGTAATTACAGGGTGGAATGGAACGGATTGGGTCAGAACAATGACCGGGTTGCAAATGGAATTTATTTCTACCGCATTGCCGTGCGGGGAAAGAGCGGAACAAACATACTGGCAAACAAGCTGCTGCTGATAAGGTGATAAGTATGATATCAGAAGGCAAGCTGCCGTGACTATCTGTTTTTACCGCTTCCATATGAGATGCTGATCTTGTTTTTCGCTATCTTTGAGCTTACGATTGTCCCGGATATTCCTTTTTAATTGAATATATAATGAAAAGAAAAAGAGTAATTTACGGTGGGTTATCTCTGGTAGGAGTTGTGATAGTTTGTACAGGTGTTTACCTCAATTCCCTGCTTCCGATAATAACGGGTTATGCTGCCAAGAACCTTTGTTCTGCAGTGTTTATATCAGAAAGGAGGCAGGCAGATGTAGAAGCCGTTGACCTGAATTTCTCCTTTATAAAGTATACCAGGAACGTTGTTAATTATGATAGCAAGAGTGTTACGAGCCGTTTCCTTTGGGGCCGGTCGAAAGCCATTTACAGGGAAGGTTTCGGTGTCACACTCCTTAGGGATGTATCTGAGGAGGCTTTGCGTAACCAAAGATATCCTGTACTGGCTAAGGCCGGGTATTCCCAGGATACTATAGCCTGGCCGCTGGGCGACATACTGCCAGATACAAACACAGGCATTGATCTGGAAGCGCTGGGCTATATAAGCAAAAAGTTAATAAGCGACAATGATTATAAGGGTAATGCTTTTGCATTCATGGTACTTCATAAAGGTATTCCGGTTGCTGAAGCGTATGAACCTGGTTTCAACCGGAGCACAAGGTTACTTAGCTGGTCAATGGCTAAAAGTTTTGTGAATGCACTGGTTGGCGTGCAGGTTAAGGAAGGCAGAATAGATATTGCGCGTCCAGTATCCATTGAGGAGTGGAAAGCTGATGAGAGAAGCAGGATAACGCTTGCTGACCTGATGCACATGCAGAGCGGATTGAAATGGAACGAGGATTACGGTAACAGGTCCGATGTAACACTTATGCTTCATTGCGAAAAGGATATGGCACGCTTTGCGTATGAAAAACCAGCACAGTACCCTGCAGGTACACACTGGTACTATTCATCAGGTACTGCAAATATAATAAGCTGGCTATTACGTCAGCAGTTCGATGCTGATTCATTGTACTATACCTTTGTCCACACACAGCTTTTTAATAAGATAGGTATGCCTGATGTCATTTTTGAGGTTGATGGAAGCGGAACCATTGTTGGTTCATCATATCTGTATGCAACAACCCGCGACTTTGCACGATTTGCATTATTGTTTCAGCACAATGGAGTGTTTAATGGTGTAAGGATATTGCCTGAGGATTGGGTGGAATATAGCAGGTCACCTGCTTCAGCCAGTAATGGTAATTATGGATCTTTATTCTGGCTTAATATGGGCAGAAAGTTTCCTTCCCTGCCCTCCGATATGTATATGTGTGAGGGACATGACGGACAACGCATTTTCATTTTACCCTCACAGGAGCTTATAGTTGTTATCCTGGGATACTCACCAACCCATTCGGGTGGGATGGATTTTGAAAG
>CAYQBZ010000028.1:0-15706 GCA_964415855.1 uncultured Rikenellaceae bacterium | reverse complement strand
GAATTAATGCTGCCGATAGCGATCCTGGAACCATTTTAAGATATGAAAATTATCATTAAGGATAAGAAATACCTGCCTGAGGCTGCCAGAGAATTACTTAAACATACTTCCGGTTCAAAAATATTTGCATTTTA
This sequence comes from uncultured Rikenellaceae bacterium, assembly GCA_964415855.1. Classification (GTDB taxonomy): domain Bacteria; phylum Bacteroidota; class Bacteroidia; order Bacteroidales; family VadinHA17; genus LD21. The sequence continues at coordinate 15,572 of CAYQBZ010000028.1, read as the reverse complement.
CGGATCAATGGGATCAGGAAAAACCACAATAATCAAAGCTATCTGTGAAGTCCTATCCGCAACTGACATAGTAAGCAGTCCCACATTTACCCTTGTTAACGAATACAGAACAGAGTCCGGGGTAGCACTCTATCATATTGATTTTTACAGGATAAAGAAGCTTGAAGAAGTATTTGACTTTGGCGTTGAGGAATATCTTGCAGGCGATTCATACTGCTTTATGGAATGGCCTGAGCTTGTGGAAGACATTCTGCCGCCGGAAACGGTAAATATCAGGATCACTGTAGATAGCAGGGATCAAAGGATCCTCGAAATATCATAACAGTAACCTGTTTTGCACTGTGTTACAATTTTTCTACCTTTGGAGAAATTACCCTCCCGGAACATGAACGAAAAAGATAAGAGTGGAAAGGTCAGTTTTGGCAACGGGGCATTTCTGCCAAAAGAGGAACTCCTGGAAACCGGTTTTAAGAACCGCAGGATCACTATAGGAATACCTTCCGATAAGAAAGACGATGAGAAGAGGGTTGCGCTGACCCCTGAAGCCGTTAACCTGCTGGTTGAGAGTGACAATGAGGTAATTGTCCAGAAAGGAGCAGGGCTGGGAGCCAACTATACAGACAAGGATTACAGCGAGAACGGAGCAATAATAAGCGACTCTTTTGCCAGAGTTTACAGTACTGACGCTGTTATAAAGGTCGCACCTTTTTCTGACAAGGAGATAGATTATCTTAAAGGCAACCAGGTTGTGTTTTCATATCTTAACGTACTTAAGTTAGACGAGGAAACACTTGGCAAGCTAATGAGAAAGAAAGTCACAGCTATTGCTTTCGAAAAGATCCGTGATATCAACGGCGTTATGCCTGTAGTGGAATCCATGAGCGAAATTTCGGGAATTACATCCCTGCTGATTGCGTCAGAATATCTTAGTAATCTGCACGGGGGCAAGGGAGTGATGCTTGGTGGCATCACAGGTGTTACACCCACTGAGGTGATAATCATTGGAGCAAACACAGCTGGTGAATATGCTGCAAGAGCGGCTATCGGCCTTGGATCGACAGTTAAGATCTTCGATAACTCCCTTCACAGGCTGAGAAGATTTCAGAATCTTCTGGGACAACGCCTTCAAACTTCAGTATTTCATCCCCAGGTACTTAAAAAAGCCCTCAGGTCAGCTGACGTCCTTATCGGCGCTATCGAACTCGAAGATCTGCGTCCATGGTATTATATTACCGAAGAGATGATCCGTGGCATGAAAAAAGGTGCTGTTGTCATCGACCTGAGCATAGACCGTGGCGGATGTATTGAAACATCTGAATGCCGGGCCTTGAAAGATCCTGTTTACGAGAAACATGGCGTGATCCATTTTTCGGCATGGAACCTGCCGTCACGCGTTGCGAGGACAGCATCGATTGCCCTTAGCAACATATTTACACCCCTTCTGCAGAATATGGCAGATACCGGAGGGATTACCCAGCTGCTCAAAAATGATCACGGCGTACGGAACGGGGCATACTTATATAATGGTATGCTTACAAACGAAACTCTCGGACAAAAATTCGGTATCATTTCAAAAGATCTCGACCTTCTTATATCTGCCTTCTGAGATCAGGTGAAGGATAGAACGGCCTTTTCTCCTTCAATACTGAGGCTTGCTTCCCTCCCTATGTACAAAGCCCTGTTGTCAGCAATATGGCCCGCGGGAAAATTAAAAAGAACCGGGTATGCATATTCACCAACGATACCTGATATTGTCTCTTCAATGCCAAGGCCCCAGGGGACAGGTGTATCCTCAAGTTTCGTGAATCCGCCAACCAGCAGCGCAGATAAATCCTTAAGTTTCCCTCCCAGCTTAAGAGAAGTCAACATCCTGTCGATACGGTAATAATTCTCCCCCACTTCCTCAATGAAGAGTATCTTGCCTTTTGTATCAGGTTCTGCTGGAGTGCCTGTCATACTGCAGAACAGAGAAAGGTTCCCTCCCGTAAGCTCTCCGGTCGTTTCACCCTGCCTGAAAAAGGTCCCTTGCCATTTATATGGCTGAAGACCTCCGAACAATGCGTGCTTAAGAGAATTAAAAGTCTCTTCCGTCTTCCCGGGATCATTATAGTTCACAGCCATCTCACCGTGAACTGAGACGATCCCGCATACCTCACTTAACCAAAGGTTCATAACTGTAATATCGCTGAAGCCTACGAACCACTTCGGCTCATTCATCAGGGCCGAAAAATCAAACTTGCCTATTAATCGTGAGATACCATAACCACCACGTGAAAAAAATACAGCCTTTATTGAAGGGTCATCCGTCATCTCCTGCAGATCAGACAACCTTTCCATGTCTGTACCTGCAAAAGGACCATCGCGCTTGTATATATTTTTCCCTTTACGGACTTTCAGTCCCCAGCTCTCTAGGAGAGAAATTGCCCCATCCAATCTATAGTCCTCAACCGCAAAGGAGGGTGAGATTATTGCCACCTCATCTCCCCTTTTCAAAAAATCAGGTTGCGCCTTATTTACAGCCATATATATAAAATATGATATGTAAAAGTAATCCAAAATGTTTCTTCCTGCAACCACCCGCTATATGGAATTATCAAAATTAATCACTGTTAACCGGAGAAAATATCAAATTACAGAGAGATACTTTGCTTCACCTCAGATTTGATCAGGATGACAGACAGTTGGATTGAATGAGAGGGTTGGTTGGAGGTAAAACAAATCTGAACATTGTTTATTTTATTATCTTTGTTCGGTTTTTACAAATGTTTGTATCTCATTATCAGAATCATGAAGAATTTTACAAGATATCTTGTCACTTCCGCCCTGCCTTATGCCAACGGTCCGATCCATATTGGCCACCTTGCAGGAGTTTATGTACCATCCGACATTTATACCAGGTACCTTAGAATGAAAGGGGCAGATGTGATATCGGTCTGCGGATCCGACGAGCATGGAGTACCTATAACATTAAAGGCGAGGAACGAAGGCGTGTCACCACAGGAAATTGTCGACAGGTATCATTCCCTGAACAAAAAGGCATTCGAGGATTTTGGAATAGCATTTGACATCTATTCCCGCACATCAAATACGGTCCATTATGAAACTGCATCAGAGATTTTCAGGACAATATACGATAAAGGTGAATTTACTGAGCAATCCTCTGAACAGTACTATGATGAAGAAGCGGGCTGTTTCCTTGCGGATCGCTATATCATGGGGACATGTCCGCACTGTGGTAATGAGAGTGCGTATGGCGACCAGTGTGAAAAATGCGGAACCTCACTGAGTCCAAATGACTTACTGAACCCCCACTCAACGGTGAGCGGAAGCAAACCTGTGCTCAGGGAGACAAAGCACTGGTACCTGCCGCTTGATAAATATGAGCCATGGCTCAGGAAATGGATACTGGAAGATCATAAAGAGTGGAAGGCAAATGTGTACGGACAATGTAAGTCGTGGCTCGACCAGGGCCTTCAGCCCAGGGCTGTAAGCCGTGACCTCGACTGGGGAATACCTGTACCTGTGGAGGGAGCGGAAGGAAAGGTCCTCTATGTATGGTTTGATGCTCCTATTGGCTATATCTCCGCAACCAAGGAGCTTACACCTGACTGGGAAAAATACTGGAAGGATAAGGAGACAAAAATGGTCCACTTTATCGGGAAGGACAATATTGTTTTTCATTGTATAATATTCCCGGCCATGCTTAATGCTGAAGGAACCTATATCCTTCCTGAAAATGTTCCGGCCAATGAGTTCCTGAACCTTGAAAATGACAAGATATCCACGTCACGAAACTGGGCAGTATGGCTGCATGAATATCTTGAGGAATTCCCCGGCAAGCAGGATGTACTGCGTTACTCACTCTGTGCAAATGCCCCTGAAACAAAAGATAACGATTTTACCTGGAAAGATTTTCAGGCCAGGAACAACAGCGAACTTGTTGCAATCCTGGGTAACTTCATCAACCGTGCACTCGTCCTTACCAACAACTACTTTGACGGGAAGGTCCCGGAGAGAGTAAAAACTGAACCAATTGATGAGAATGTACTTAAAGAAATTGGTGAAATAAAGGGAAATGTGGAAACCAGCCTGGAAGCATTCAGGTTCCGTGAAGCCCTGAAAGAGGCTATGAACCTGGCCAGGCTTGGCAATAAATACCTTGCTGATGCTGAACCGTGGAAAGTAATAAAAACTGATCCGGAAAGGGTCAGGACCATAATGAACATAGCACTTCAGATAACTGCAAATCTTTCCGTCATATTTGAACCTTTCCTGCCCTTCTCAATGAAGAAATTACGCGGCTGGATCAATTTCAGCGAAACGAAATGGAGCTCGGCCGGAAGAACCGACCTGCTCACCCCGGGTCATGTTATTAATGAGCCTGGTTTGCTGTTTGATAAAATAGAAGATGAAGAGATTACACGGCAGATAGATAAGCTATTTGCAACGAAGAAGGTAAATGAATCCTCCGGTTCCAAAACAGTCCCGGGGAAAGAACCTCTGACATTTGAGGATTTTTCAAAAATAGATATCAGGACAGCAACAATTCTTGAAGCTGTAAAAGTGCCTAAAACCAACAAGCTCCTAAAGCTGACGATCGATACAGGTTTAGATATACGTACAATTGTCTCGGGAATTGCGGAATATTTTGAACCTGAAACCATTGTTGGCAGACAGATCTCAATTGTCGCAAATCTTGAACCGAGGACAATCAGAGGTATCGAATCGAAGGGAATGATACTTATGGCCGAGGACACAGATGGGAAATTGGTTATGCTATCTCCTTCAGACAAAGTGAGTAATGGCAGTATCATCAAGTAATCACGCAGAGATATATATGCCAGGCTGAGATGACGGCTTATGTTACACTGAAGCTATGAACCGGGTATTGAAAATTATCTTTTCCTGGAGACCCATGTTCCTGAGTACTCCTCCTCAATGCTGTCTTTTTTTGCAAGAGCGCTATTCAGATCGGAGACCATTACAGCACTGACCCTGAAAAAGCCATTTTGTGCAGCAATAATTTCAGGACTAAATCCTTCTTCCCTGAGCTTATCAGCTTGGGCAACCGCGTATTTCTCCGATTTAAAGCTTCCGGTAATTACATAATAAGTCTCCGCTTCACTGGCTGCAGGTAACACAACCTCAGGAACAACTGTTTCTTCCTCCACCCCGGGAGTAATGGTCTCTTCGGTCCCTGTTGCCGTTTCAGCTTTTCCCAGTTCCTCAACAGCATTCTTATTATGCTCAAACTCCGTATTTACCAAAGGATTCAGTGTTGTGGATTCCACTTTAGCTTTGAAGAAGTCAGTCTTTAGAGGTACGGCAACAATAACTGAAAGAAGCGGGACAATTATAGCGGCGCGCCACATGATCTTCCTGATGGAAGCCTGCCTTACCGGATCTTTCCCGGGATATTTCGATATCCGTTTTCTGACATCATATCCTTCCAGTGGCATGCACTGGAACGGCTCAAGTCCATAAGAGCCAAGGTGATAATTGGCACCCTTATCAGGCTCAAACTGAATATTTCCCTCCTTGTTGTTGATAAAACTTCCAATATTATCGAACACGACCTTTTCCCCCCTGCCCAGCTTCTTACGGAGGTTTCCGACATACTCTTCAACAATAGTCCGGGCGTCAGCATAATTTATGGATGATGATCCCGATATCCTTCCAACCAGAAGTCCGTCATTATGATTAAGGTTCCTGTTGAATGATATCTGTTTAACAGGCGGATAAAAAGTACCTGTTGTCTTTTCAATCTTCGCAGGAGTGTAGTTTCCTATGAAACCGCCGAAACCCGGGACAATCACGCAATCGTATCCGAATAACAATTCCCTTATGAAAGGTGTTATATCCACTGTGTTTATCTTTTTATAATCACAAATTTAATAATTATCCTGACAAAACTATCATTATTAAGGCTATATATCAATTATATTCATTAAAACCTTCCCGGAATTTTTAACTGAGTGCTCCTGAATTTATGCCTGACCTTCACAAGATTAAATATGACATGTTCTTTTATGTATTTTATTGTGGCTTATAAAACATTATCTTAGCACCTTAAAATTTTATCCGGGGATGAGAGAGATACAAATGGTTGATCTCAGAGCTCAGTATGAGAAAATCCGAACCGAAATAGATGCTGCCATCAGGTCAGTGATAAAATCGACTGCCTTTATTAAAGGACCTGATATTAAACTATTTGAGGAAGAACTGAGGGGATATATTGGGGTTGATCATGTTATCTCATGTGCCAACGGAACCGATGCTCTTTATCTCGCAATGATGGCGCTCGGGCTGAAACCCGGGGATGAGGTTATTACCACTGATTTTACTTTTATTTCAACCGTAGAGGTAATTGCCCTGTTGGGTCTTAAGCTGGTTATCGTTGATCCCGATCCCTCAAGTTATAACATATCGGTTGAAGCTGTTAGCAAAGCCATAACACAAAGAACTAAAGCTATTGTCCCGGTGCATCTCTTCGGTCAGTGTGCAGACATGGAGAAAATTATGGAGCTGGCAGTGAAACATGGTCTTTTTATCATTGAAGATGCTGCCCAGGCTACCGGGGCAGAATATATATTCAGTAATGGTATACGGAAAAAGGCAGGGACAATTGGCATTATTGGCACCACATCGTTCTTTCCATCAAAAAACCTTGGCTGCTATGGCGATGGAGGTGCTTTGTTCACAAACGATGAATCGCTGGCGGTAAAACTGAGAAGCATATCCAACCATGGAATGAAAGTAAAGTACCACTACCATGATATTGGCATAAACTCAAGGCTGGACACAGTGCAGGCTGCAATCCTGAGAGTCAAGCTTAGTTACCTAACAGGTTTCAATGAAGCCAGAAGAGCAGTTGCTGATATGTACGATGAGGCATTTTCTCACTGCCAGGCAATAATAATCCCTGAAAGAGTAAATTATTCCACACATATCTTTCACCAGTATACTATCAGAGTTAAAAACGGTAAACGGGACGAATTGAAAAAGTACCTTGAATCAAAGAACATCCCGTCGATGATCTATTATCCGGGTCCGCTGCATGTGCAGGAAGCCTACAGGTATCTGGGATATGAGGAAAATGATTTCCCGGTCACTTCGCTGCTGTGCAGGGAGGTTCTCTCACTTCCGATGCACCCCGAAATGGAACATGACCAGATTGATCATATCATTTCCAGTGTTTTAGAATTCTTCGATAAAAAATAAATATGAAAAAGAAATATTATACACACGAAACAGCCGTCATTGAAAAAAGCTGTAAAATCGGAAAAGGGACAAAAATATGGCACTTCAGTCATATAATGAAAGGTTCTGAGATAGGTGAGAACTGTAATATAGGTCAGAATGTTTTTATTGGCTCAGGGGTTAAGCTGGGGAATAATGTTAAAGTGCAGAATAATGTCTCTGTATATACAGGTGTCATTTGCGACGATGACGTTTTCCTCGGGCCCTCAGTGGTGTTTACAAATGTTATCAATCCGCGTTGCGCAATAAACCGTAAAAACCAGTACCTGGAAACTATTGTTGAAAGAGGAGCAACCATAGGAGCCAACTCAACGATAATATGTGGAAATATTATCGGCAGGTATGCATTTATAGGCGCGGGCGCTGTTGTTACAAAAGATGTTAAACCTTATGCCCTTGTTGTTGGCAATCCAGCTCATCAGGCAGGCTGGATGAGTGAATTCGGACATAAGCTCAATTTTGACAGCAGCGGTTTTGCCTTCTGTCCTGAAAGCAGCGAGAGATACCAGCTTTCAGAAGGCCTGGTTTCTAAAATTATTTAGTAGTTTTATGCGATTTTTACATTAGTCCATGATTGATACTCCAAAAAACTTCGGGATAATTGGTGTAGCAGGTTACATAGCCGTTAGGCATCTTCATGCTATTAAGGAAACAGGCAATAACCTGCTGGCAAGCCTCGACAAATTCGATAGTGTTGGAAGGATTGATTCCTACTTCCCGGAGAGTGATTTCTTTGTTGAGTTTGAAAGGTTCGACAGACATTTCGAAAAGCTTAAACGGACCGGAACAAAAATTGATTTCGTAAGTATCTGCTCACCCAACTATCTACATGATTCACATATAAGATTTGCTCTCCGTCACCAGGCGGAAGCGATCTGTGAAAAACCTATTGTACTTAACCCCTGGAACGTTGATGCATTACAGGAGATTGAAAATGAGACAGGGCGAAAAATTTATACCGTTCTCCAGCTCCGTCTTCATCCTAAACTGCAGCAGATGAGAGAGAAAATCCTTAAGGGACCTGACAATAAAAAATATGATGTCGACCTCTCGTATATAACCAGCCGTGGTAACTGGTATTCTATCTCATGGAAAGGAGATATTCAGAAATCAGGAGGAGTGGCTACCAATATAGGGATCCATTTTTTTGACATGCTTAGCTGGATATTCGGTAAAACGATAAAAAATGTAGTACACGTGTCTGAACACAATAAGGCAGCCGGATACCTGGAGCTTGAAAAAGCCAGGGTAAGATGGTTCCTGAGCCTTGACTATAACGATATCCCGGACTCTCTGAAAGTGAATAACCAGAGAACATACAGATCAATATCAGTCGACGGAGAAGAGATAGAATTCAGTGAAGGATTTACAGATCTGCATACGCTTACATATCAGGAGATCCTGGCAGGAAGGGGATTCGGTCTGAAAGAAGCAAAGCAGTCTGTGGAGACAGCCCATACTATCAGAAATGCAAAACCTGCAGGACTACAGGGAGATTATCATCCAATATTAAAAACAATATATCACTAATGTACAATAAACTAGTAAACAAGGAGACAAAACTCTCAGTAATTGGTCTCGGTTATGTCGGTCTGCCCATAGCACTGGAATTTGCAAGACAGATAAAGGTAATAGGTTTTGATATTAAACCTGAAAGAGTTGAACTGATGAAAAAAGGAATCGATCCCAGCGCGGAATTGACTCCGGAAGCATTCATTGACACTGATATGGTACTTACAAGCGATCCGGAGGTGCTGAAAGAAGCTTCATTTCATATTATTGCTGTTCCTACACCGACCCATCCCAATAATCTCCCCGATCTGACACCGGTGCTTAAAGCTTCAGAAACAGTCGGTAAGATCTTAAAGAAGGGTGATTATGTTGTCTATGAATCAACTGTTTATCCTGGCTGTACACAGGATGATTGCATTCCTGTACTGGAAAAATATTCAGGATTGAAATGCGGATATGATTTTAAAGTAGGATTTTCTCCTGAAAGGATTAACCCGGGAGATACAAACCATACACTCACCAAGATAGTCAAAGTGACCAGTGGATGTGATGCCGAAGCAGCTGAAAATATTGCAAGAACATACGAACTGATTATAAAAGCAGGTGTTCACAGGGCAAGCTCCATCAAAGTGGCCGAGGCAGCTAAGATAATTGAAAACACTCAGAGGGATATTAATATCGCATTTATGAATGAGTTGTCAATAATCTTTAACAGGCTTGGTATAAACACATATGAGGTTCTTGAAGCTGCCGGTACCAAATGGAACTTTCTCAAATTCTATCCGGGACTGGTCGGGGGCCATTGTATAGGCGTGGATCCTTATTACCTGTCGTATAAGGCAAAATCACTTGGTTATCATCCACAGATGATCGACTCCGGAAGGTTTATAAACGATAGTATGGGCCGGTATATAGGAAAACAGACTGTCAAAAAAATGATTGCCTGCGGGAAGAATTTTAAAAATGCACGCGTCCTTGTAATGGGAATTACGTTCAAAGAAGATGTTACTGACATACGTAATTCAAAAGTAATAGACGTGATCAGCGAACTCGACGACTTTGGAATAGCTGTTGACGTAATAGATCCGGGAGCCGGCAGACATGAGGTAAAAGAAGAGTATGGCATCGATCTTCAAGGTAGTCCGTCAGGCAAATATGACGCTGTAATATTGGCGGTCAGTCATAAAGCATATTTAACGCTCGATGAATCATATTTTACAGGTTTACTGAATAAAAATGGGATTATTATCGATGTAAAAGGAGTGCTTCGTGACAAGATTAAAAAACATATTTACTGGAGCCTTTAAATGAGCAAGAAAATTCTGGTAACCGGGGGAACCGGATATATTGGTTCTCATACTGCAGTCGAACTGATTGAAGAAGGATTCGAAGTTGTAATAATTGATAACCTATTCAACTCCGAAGCTGAAGTTGTGGACAGGATCCAAAAGATAACCGGGATAAAACCAGTCCTTGAAGTGCTCGATCTATGCGATAAAAACAGGCTTGGGGCCTTTTTCAGGTCGCACACTGATATAGGTGCAATAATTCACTTTGCAGCATATAAAGCTGTTGGCGAGTCTGTATACAAACCACTGGAGTATTACAGAAATAATCTGGTTTCCCTTATCAATCTCCTGGATCTTATGAAATTGAACGGGATCCCCGACATGGTATTTTCCTCCTCATGCACTGTGTACGGTCAACCTGATAAATTGCCTGTAACTGAAGATGCTCCTCTCCAGCCTGCTGCTTCTCCATATGGAAATACAAAACAGATCGGGGAAGCCATAATAAGGGATACTACCGTTTCTGATGATAATATCAGGGCAATATCGCTAAGGTATTTTAATCCCATTGGAGCACATCCCTCGGCTCTTATCGGGGAGCTTCCGAGAGGTGTGCCCGAAAATCTTGTGCCCTTCATTACACAGACAGCCTATGGACTGAGAGATGAGCTGAAAGTATTCGGAAATGATTATGATACTCACGATGGATCATGCATAAGGGATTACCTCCATGTTGTTGACCTCGCCAAAGCTCATGTGGTTGCCGTTAAAAGGCTTATTAAAGGACATAACAAAGAAAAATATGAGGTATTTAATCTGGGCACTGGCAAAGGAGTATCTGTATTAGACGCGATAAGGTCATTTGAACGTGTCACCGGCATCAGCCTCAAGTACAGGATAACCGGCAGGAGAGCAGGAGATATTGAAAAGATATGGGCAGATCCCACTCTCGCAAATAAAGAACTTGGATGGAAAACAGAAAGCTCCCTTGACGAAGCAATGAAGACTGCCTGGGAATGGGAAAAAAGTATAAGGAGTAAAAACAAGGCATTATGAAGAAAACAATCCTTATAACCGGGGGTGCCGGGTTTATAGGTTCCCATACAGTACGGAAATTCGTTAACAGCTATCCTGATTACTATATTGTCAATGCTGATAAGCTTACATACGCCGGTAACCTGGAAAACCTTACTGACATTGAAACAAAGAAGAACTATAAATTTGAAAGGACCGATATAGTTGATAAACAATCGGTTCTGGATCTGTTCAGGAAATACAGCTTCGACGGGATAATACACCTGGCAGCTGAATCGCATGTGGATCGCTCTATAACAGGTCCCGACGAATTCGTTTTTACCAATATTGTCGGCACTGTTAACCTGCTGAATGCAGCAGTTGACAGCTGGAAAGATTCACCCTCCGGAAAATTATTCTATCATATCTCAACTGATGAGGTATACGGATCACTGGGAAAAGAGGGCCTCTTCACAGAAGAAACTCCCTATGATCCCAAAAGTCCGTATTCAGCTTCCAAAGCAAGCTCAGACCACATGGTAAGGGCTTATAACCATACTTTCAGAATACCTGTTGTGATATCCAATTGTTCAAATAACTACGGGCCAAACCAGTTCCCGGAAAAGCTTATACCACTGGCAATAAATAATATTAAAAATAAGAGACCAATACCCGTTTACGGGAGAGGAGATAACATACGCGACTGGCTATATGTTGAAGACCACGCTGCTGCCATTGACCTGATATTCCATAAGGGGAAAGCGGGTGACACTTATAACATTGGCGGGAACAATGAATGGAAAAATATAGACCTTATAAAACTCCTTTGCCGAATAATGGACAAAAAGCTGGGACGTCCTGATAATACATCCGAAAAGCTTATAACTTATGTCAAGGACAGACCCGGTCATGATATGAGGTATGCCATCGACTCCTCAAAGTTGCAGAATGAACTTGGATGGGCTCCGATACCTGATTTTGCAGAAGGACTGGGAAAAACCGTTGACTGGTATCTTAATAACGAAAAATGGATGGAAAGGGTTATATCAGGAGATTATAACAAGTATTACGATCTTATGTACTCAGGCAGGTAATGTTTTTCAGCCGATCTTCCTCATACGGCCTATTAATTCGTCGCCCAGTGCAGTTTTAATCTTTATGTGCTCCTTTATGGCTGCAACAACACTATTCGATTCAAACTCTCCGCGGACCTGTTCAAAGTCAAGTTTCTTATCCTCATCGCCCCCGTCTATTCCAAATCCTGTCATAGAAGATAGTGTGAATTCTTTTCTTGCGTCTTCGTAAAGAAGGTTATCGAGTTCAACCACACTCTTTTTCCACCTTTCAACCAGCTTAATAATGTCCGTGGCTGTTATTTTATCGACAGTAGTGCCGGATTCTTTCTCTATCATTTCACACGACCATGCCCACTCCCATTCATAATATGAGTTATGTATCTTTCTGAATGCTTCCGATAAATCATCTACAGAGGTGATATTACCGGCCTCCATATCGTCAAGCAGCTTGTCAACCTCGCTCTTCGGAGCTATCAGACCTGCCAGGTCGACCCATTCTCCCAGTCCGTGATGCCTGTCAGGGGTGAGTCTCTTCCTGAGCTCCTCGTTAGTTCTGAAGGCAGTCTTTTCCAGGCGCTTTATCAGTGAGTTGCCGAGAAACTTGTTAATCCCGGTCTGATAAAGTTCGATGCCCCTGTTAAGTGCTGCTGCCTTAATCTTCATACTGTCATATGAATATGAATTCATCCCTGGTGATGATTCTTTCCTGAGGCTGGTCAGTATATCCCTCCCTGCAAACATCTTCCGGATCGTATAGGGACTCAGAAGGTTAAAATTGACCTGATCAATCTTCAGTGGATCTTTACGTCTGTCGCGCAGAGGCCATTTTTGGGCATCCCGGATCGTTCCGACACTCCTCAGATTGATACCCGGGACAAGGATGCTTTCGTCATTGCTCTCAATAAGATATGAGAAGGGGAGCGAGGAGGTGTCCATATTTTTGTAATGCCGCCCCATAACAAGGGTAAATGGTCCTATACGTGCGGGCCACAGCAGATAAGAATCACTTGTTGTTTTCGAACCACGCTCCATAATTCCCTGGTGTATCGGTCCGAGTTTGTACATATGGTTACTCTGGTTCGATCCGCTCCCGGCATTCATAAATGAAAAGATCCCTGCAATAAGAAGAGTTGATTTATGATGAGTGACCGTATAGGGCCCTGCAAAGATGGAACATGCTTCCCCATGATATCCGCCGCAGTTTGCAAAAAACAGTGAGTTCTCCGCTGAATAATGTTTTGCCAGGACACATCCCTGCCCAATGAAACATTTGTCGATCAAGGTAGATTCGGTAACTGTTGAGCCTGAGCAAATTATAAAATGCTCCATTATTACTCCCGGCCCGATAAAAACCGGATCTTCTGCGGTGCTGTTCACGGATCCTTCATTAAGCGTCACAGACCCTTCAACATGGCTGAACGGTCCCAACCTTACATTCCTGATATTACTGCAGTTGAATATTCTTGAATTGTACCCGATAAGGCCTGTCCCGGAAGAGTGTGAAACGGAATAATTATCAACCATCCTCTCGATCATATCAACGGCTTTGCTACGATGCCTGTAGAGTGCAATGATATATGCCTCATGAGCTGACAACCTGTCCCATATCCTGACAGCTCTTCCTCCTGTCTCGTTAAGAACAGCTACTTTCAGCCCGTTTCCGAAGGAGGATATTCCCTCTGTATGAAGTTTCCCGCAATTTTTGATTACAGCCTTTTCTTCGATCCTGTAATTGGCTATATAATCTCCGATATTATGTATTATGACATTTGACCCCACCGAGCAGTTATGAAGCCTTGCATTTAAGATCCCTGAAGGTATGCTCACACCCGATTCATCGGTGAAAGGCTCATTGAAAACACCAAGCCTGATATCACCGGAGAAGATAACGTTGACACACCTTCCGGGATCAAATCCTTCCTCTACCAACACCCTGTTCCAGTCATCACATCTGCAGAAATTCTTTTGCAGGACCTCCCGTTCCGCTAAGGTAAGGTTCCGGTATTGGTCTTTAGGATTCATTCCCCTGCTGTCGGATTTATGTTATTCAACAGTAACAGATTTAGCAAGGTTACGTGGCTGATCCACATCGCAGCCTCTGAGAACAGCAATGTGATATGAAAGTAGCTGAAGCGGGATCACGGCAAGCAGACCCGAAAATGCAGGAAGTGTCTCAGGTACCTCAAGGAGGTAATCAGCCATTTTCCTGATTATTTCATCGCCCTCCGTCACAATAGCAATAACCTTTCCTTTTCTTGCCTTAATCTCCTGTATATTGCTTATGATCTTTTCATAGGTGTCATCTTTTGTTGCCACCACAACAACTGGCATGTTATCGTCAATCAGAGCAATGGGGCCGTGTTTCATCTCGGCGGCGGGATAACCCTCGGCATGAACATATGATATCTCCTTAAGCTTCAGGGCACCCTCAAGTGCTACGGGGAACAGGTATCCTCTTCCAAGGTAGAGGGCATTATGAGTATTCTGAAATATCTTCGCCAGCTCAAGAGCCTGGGTATCCACCTTAAGAGCTTTCTCAATTTTGCCTGGTATTGCTGTAAGTTCTGTAATTAATTCTTTATATTTTGAATCGGATATTATACCTTTCAGGTTCCCGATCTCAAAAGCCATCATGGCAAGGACCGTCACCTGCGTTGTAAATGCCTTTGTGGAAGCAACACCAATCTCCGGGCCCGCATGGGTGTAAACACCGGCATCTGTTTCACGGGGAATACTGCTACCCACCACGTTGCAAATTCCAATTACTTGCGCACCTTTCTCCCTCGCAAGCTTGACAGCAGCCAGGGTATCAGCAGTTTCACCGCTCTGGCTTATTGCAATCACGATGTCTCCTTTTTTAATAATAGGATTCCTGTACCGGAATTCAGAGGCATATTCTACCTCAACAGGAATCCTGGCATACTCTTCAAAAATATATTCGCCTAGCAGGCCCGCATGCCATGATGTTCCACATGCGATAATTATTATTTTTTCTGCCTTAGCCATGGAATCAAGTACATCATGAAGTCCACCCAGTCTTACCCCGGAATAATCTGGCAATACCCTTCCCCTGAAAGTATCATGAATTGCCCTTGGCTGTTCAAAGATCTCTTTCAGCATAAAATGTGCAAATCCTTCCTTATCGATCTCCCCTATCTTGAGATCAAGTTCTTTTACCTCAGGTTCTATCTTACCTGCCCTTATTGTCTTGAGGACAAGTTCTTCTTTCTTTATGATGGCCAGATCGTCGTCATTAAGGTATATGACCCGCTGGGTATACTCAACAATAGGTGTGGCATCAGAGGCGATAAAGTTCTCGCCGTCCCCGACTCCTATAACCAGCGGACTGCCTTTTTTGGCAGCAAAAAGCTTGTCGGGTTCCTGTGTACAGATTATTACAAGACCGTATGCGCCTTCCACC
>CAYQBZ010000027.1:0-15920 GCA_964415855.1 uncultured Rikenellaceae bacterium | reverse complement strand
AATGTCTGGGGGACTATCCAGACAGGTCTCTTTCCTGAAAATTCACCTCTCAGCTGACCTGCAACATCTCCGACCATCGAAGCAGGAAGATCAGGTATGGGGTAGGGATCTACCATTACAATATCCAGGGCATTGATGTACTTTTTTGACGAGAGGAATGGGGCCATAAAAACGATCGATACGGGATGCCAGGGGTCAGCGGCTTTGATTAACCGGTAGATCTCTTCAAGCTTTTCCGGAGGGATCTTGTACCCGTTTGGTTCATCGGCAATATACCAGCCCAGAAGAGCAGGATGGTCCTTGAAAGCTTCTATTTCTGCTATCAGTCGGTTTTGTTTTTCCGTATCATCAATCCCTTCAATTTTTGATCCGACTCCTCCGCCTCCCGATACAGATAACAGGTTATAGTGTACCTTCATCCCAAGCATCGCACATCGGTCCATGTAAGCTTTTCTGTTATCAATTGTTTCGGGATAAATCTTCTGGTACGGCGACATCATATTGAAACCCCTTACTACTTCTTCTTCGGGAAGAGTCGGACTTACAGGTGAGTAGCAGTAAAACCCGAACGGAAAGTACTGCCTCCTGTTTACAATCAATCCTCCTGTCAGCCTGTCAGTTTTTACTTCATTAGGTTTATAGTGAAGTATTACCAGATCTGTTTTTGCCAGGTATATCTTACTTTTCTGCCACGAAACGTTGATTTGTGCAACTGCCTTATACGTGGAAGGTGCCAGTTCTATGGTAAAGGGGATCCTGAGTATCTTTACTCGCGGTACTCCTTTCCAGCAGGTGACGGGGTCCTTATCTGCAAATATTTCAACAGTAATATTGCTGGCGGTCAGTCCGGCAGGTATATGCAGAAGAAACTCGCCTCTTTGTTCAGAACTAAAGAAACTGAACCTTGAGAAAATTTCAAATGATGTGGTATCAACGGACTGGCTGAATATATTTTGAAAGAGGAGTATTGCCGGAATAAATAAATACAGGTATTTTCTTAACATATAGAATTTACTAAAACTATTTTAGTCACTATTTCCATGCAAGCTGTTGTATAAAACTTAATACACCATTGCTTATCCCTCCTGAAGTGGCTTCTGCCATGTATAAAGTCTGAAATACAGCTTGCATCGGGATAAAAATACGGACTTTCGGTGGCTTGACAAAGCTTTTTATTCATTGCGATATTGTTCTCCATTATTATTCGGAATGATCAGCCGGGAAAAGTCCGGATCAGGATCAATAAGAGCAGGAGATATTATAAGCAGTTTTGTAATACACTTATATTTAGTATTATACACGAACCGTTCAGAGTTCCGGATTAGGTTATTATAAAATCATATATTATGTTTGCATAAGGCAAGCGAAACTTAAATATTGCTTTTTTAATTCTAATCAGGAGGAATGAAAAATGAAAACAATACTATTTAATCTTTTAAGCCTGATTCTATTATGGTTATCATCAGATCCTTTTATCTGCAGCCAGAGTATCGGACTTGTGGATGTAAGGTATTCTGAACAGGTTATAACGGTTGGAGGTCCGGATGCGGATATTCAGGGATTTACATCGGGAGCAATACAGATAGCTTTGGATGCATTAAGAACACGAGGTGGCGGTACAGTTATGCTTGGTCCCGGGGTCTATGATATTATCGGACCGGTTCGGCTCACTGATAATACTTCTTTGATAGGATCGGGAAAAGAGACCATCCTGAAGAAATGTGATGGCTTCAGGACCAGCTTCATTATTGATGCGGACTGGGGTATGCTGAAAGCCGTTCTGAAAGATGTAAGTGGTCTTAAAAAGGGGATGGGTATTCAGTTGTACGATGATAAACACAACCAGGGATGGGATGTTACAACTGCCTTGATAACTGATATACAAGACAATATTATCTATTTTGATAATGGCACCAATTATGACTATTTATCTTCCCTTAATGGTACTGTAACGAATGGGTGCTCAATAATTGAGGCAGTAGGAGCTGAAAATGTAAAGATAGCGGACCTGGTGGTTGAAGGTAACAGGAATACGAACGATTATATTAACGGATGCCGCGGAGGAGGTATATATATTCATAAATCCAGGAATTGCACTGTTGAGAATGTCAGGGTTAATGAGTTCAATGGGGATTCTTTCAGCTGGCAGATCACCGAGAATATTACCATGAAGGGATGCGAGGCCTCAAACGGGAATGGTCTGGGTTTCCATCCTGGTACCGGCTCCGACCATTCGGTGGTAGAGAGTTGCATAAGCCATAATAACAGGCAGGATGGGATCTTCCTTTGCTGGCGGGTACAGAGCGGGATATTCAGGAACAATACGGTCTATGAGAACGGCGATAACGGGATCTCCATAGGTCACAAGGATACTGATAACACATTTGAGAATAACCATATCTACCGCAATGGCTCAAATGGGATTCTTTTCCGCAACGAGAACGAGGAAAACAGCGGTCACAGGAATGTATTTATAGGTAATATCATAGAAAATAACGGGATGAAGAGGGAATCAAGCGGTTTTTATATCGGAGGTGAAACACATGATATTAGAATAAACAGTAACATCATTCGTTCTTCAGGAGAGGGAAACCAGTCAACGGCAGTTTTTATCGGTAAGAATTCCTCAAAAATATCTTTAGACGGTAATACAATAACCGGATCCAGGGAGGTTGTCAATGAGAAATAGCTGTGTAAGGATAATCCTTTGAATATTCACGGAACGAGTTAATCTCCTGTAAAAATCTTCAACATGTAACATGAGTTAAAGGCCTATTTGAAAACCACCCTTAAAGTGACTTCATCCGCAACCGGGTTGCCATTATCCTGAGCAGGTTTCCATACCGGTCCTTCCTTTATCAGCCTTATTGCCTCTCCGGAATATGCCTCTCCGGGAGTGTCAACTACTGTAATGTTTGAAACAGTACTGTCGATCCCTACAGTAAAATTTAGTATAACAACCTGTTGTTCAGTAGTTTCAGGATAGGGGTTTTTGATACTTTTTTCAATATATATATCAAAACTATCTTTACCCACAACTGGTTGAGGAGGTATAAATTCCCCCGGCGACACAGCCCTGGCATTTGCAGGAGCTCCTACGGCACGGGCCATCTCCATGTTTCTTTCCGGAACCGCTGTAAGTGCTTCAGCCATGTCTGCAGTTACCCGTGCAGGTTCGGACTGCGGCTGGGAATCAACTACCTTAGTATTTATGGTTGTATCCTGCGCAGTTTCGGCAATCATAAGTCCGGTAACTTCCTCCTCAGTTTCTTTTTTGCTGACGGTGCTGACGCTTTGTTTCTCTTTCTCTTTCTCCCGGGAGACAGGGACCTCCTCCTTTTTATCAGCCGTTATCATTTCCGGAACCTGTTCTGGCGTAGATTCCTCACTAGTGACAGGCGACATTTTTTCCTGAACAATATTTTCACTTAAGGTTAAAGCTGGTTCATGACGACGGGTAATGACAAATATTGCTGAAATTATCATCAGAACAGCAACGGATGCGGCTATACGGTATATTATAACATTCGATCTCTTTCTGACCCTGCCTTTAAGACGGTTTTGAAGTGTCCTGATATCTGATTCAGCTTCCTCAGACGTTATCAGCGAGAATCCTTCATCTGCCTCCTCTGCGAAAGGATCTTTCTGGAGTTCCCTCTGGAAGGCATTCTCCTCTCTTTTTGTCATCTCTCCCCTTACATAGCGAATAAATTCAGATACCTTTGTTTTGTTATTCTTCTCTTTTGCTTTCATTTTTCTCCTCCAGACAAATTTTTAGATTTCTTTTTGCATTCTGAAGATGACTCTTCACCTTTTTTTCATCAATATCCATAATTGCCGAGATCTCGGTGTAGCATTTGTTCTCATAATAAAAAAACCTTATACACTCTTTTTGTTCATTTTTTAATTTTTCAATACAATCTGTCAGCGCTTCTTCCATATCAGGCGGATCTTCATCAATAGGATGCAAGACCCGGGTACTTTCCATAAATATCATACTCTCATTTGTCCAGTCACGCAGTTTCTCTGACATGGATTTCTCCGACCGCAGCTTCATAAGACAGAAATTCTTTGTTACCACATGAAGCCAGCTTTTGAAATTCTGAATATCGTGACGTGGTATTTCTGTTATCAGCTTTTCGAATATCTGCATTACGGCATCCATGGAGTCTTCTCTCTGCTTAAGGTACTTCAGGCATACTCCATAAACCAGGTGCATATGTTCTGCGTAAAGCACTCCGAGTACATCCAGATCACCTGTCAGTGTAAATTCCCTGACAAGTTCTTCATCTGATTTTCCGGATCCTATGTTAAGCGGTTTAATAAATCTCATCTACGGTAATGCAGGATTTAAGATTCTCAAAATTATCCTCTTACACAGGCATCACAGAGTCACTCAGGGATATGTTCTCTCTGCCTTTCATATTTATCTGCATCTGAATATGTAATCAATATTCTTGCATTTATATAATTTAAAGATACGTTAAATGTAAAAATATCTTACCCGGTTTATGGAATTCCTTTATGTGTTGCATCATATGATAAACGTTTAACCAAAAAATAAAATTATGAAAAACAGTTTATCAATTTTCGCAATATTGATCCTGGCAGCACTAATGGTTGCTTTCACTCAATCAGGAACAATAAAAGGAAGAGTAACCGATAACCAGGGTATGCCTCTTCCGGGAGTAACGGTAAAAGTAAAAGGTGCGTCTGTATCTTCATTGACTGACATCAATGGTAACTACAGCATCACTGTTGATCCGTATGCGCAGATCCTCGTATTTTCAATTAAAGGCTATGCTACTGCTGAAGAGAAAATAGGCTCACGGAGTATGATAAATGTAATGATGATGCCTGATATCATTTCTTTGCAGGAGGTTCCGGCAGTGAAATATGAAACTAACAGAGACATGGCTTACGAATCAAAATCGGTAGCCATGGCGCCTGCCGGAGGTCTGGCATATGGTTCACGTCAGAATTTCCAGCGCTATAACAGCAATTTTAATACAGAGGGCTATGCTTCTGTCAATGAAAATGGATATAAGAATGTAAGAAATGCTCCGTTATCTACATTCTCAATTGATGTGGATAATGCTTCATACTCAAATATCCGCAGGTTCATTAACATGGGACAGTTGCCGCCTGCCGATGCAGTAAGGATAGAGGAGATGATCAATTATTTTAAATATGATTATCCTGAACCCGGTGGCGAACATCCTTTTTCTGTTTATACTGAACTTGCCGTTTGTCCCTGGAATAAAAAACACTATCTTCTCCAGGTGGGACTGAAGGGAAAAAGCATTAATAAATCGTCACTTCCTCCTTCAAACCTGGTATTTCTCCTTGATGTGTCAGGATCGATGAATGCCCCAAATAAGCTGCCATTACTGAAATCAGCCTTTGGTCTTCTTGTAAATGAGCTGAGACCTCAGGACCGCGTTGCCATTGTAGTATATGCAGGAGCTGCAGGACTTGTTCTCGAATCGACACCGTGTAACAGGAAAGAGACAATTATGAGAGCCATTGACCACCTTGAGGCAGGAGGATCAACTGCCGGCGGTGCCGGGCTAAGACTGGCTTATGCCGAAGCAGAAAAAAACTATGTGAAAGGTGGTAATAACAGGATCATACTTGCCACTGACGGTGACTTCAATGTCGGTGAATCAAGCAACGGGGGAATGGAGCGGTTGGTTGAAGCAAAACGTGAGATGGGAGTATTTATAACAGTACTTGGTTTTGTGATGGGTAATGTTAAGGATGATAAGATGGAGATAATAGCTGATAAGGGTAACGGAAATTATTCCTATATAGATAATCTCCAGGAGGCACGTAAGGTTCTTGTACGTGAGTTCGGAGGAACACTCTTTACCATTGCTGAAGATGTAAAATTTCAGATTGAATTTAATCCTTCGAAGGTTGAGTCTTACAGGCTTATTGGATATGAGAACAGGCTTCTGAATGATGAGGATTTTAACGACGATACAAAAGATGCGGGGGAAATGGGATCGGGACATAATGTTACAGCATTATATGAACTGGTCCCTGCGGGGTCCGGTGAGAAAGCACCATCGGTAGATCCGCTTAAGTATCAGGCTTCAGTATCTGATGAGAGACGGGAAAAGGATTTCTCAGATGAGTATCTTACAATAAAATTACGTTATAAAGATCCGGCAGGTAACAGCAGCAGGCTTCTCGAAAAACCTGTGCGTGGCAGGATAAAAGATATGGAAAATGCATCGGATAATATCAGGTTTGCTGCAGCTGTCTCGGAATTCGGTATGATACTCAGAGAGTCGGAATACAGGGGAAATGCCACACTTGCCGGTGCTGCACTTCTTGCGAGATCAGCAAGAGGAGAGGATGAAGATGGATACCGGTCTGAACTTATAAGGCTCATTAATACAGCAAAAGATTTGCGTGTATTTGCAGATAAGGAATAACTTCTTGCAGGCTTGAAAAGGATCTCAGAGAGAGTGCATAAATGATAAAGATGGCGTACCGGACAAGTACGCTATCTTTATTTATTTCAGGATGTATGCAACAAGAAAAGCTTTTCTGAGTCTTATCACATCACTATTAAAATAATACCATAACCATGATCAGGAATTTCTTTATTAATGCTATCCGCAACATGAGAAAACAGAGCGGGTACATTTTGTTAAACGTAGGCGGACTGGCGATCGGTCTTACCAGTTTCCTGTTTATCTCATTATATGTAATTGATGAACTCAGTTATGACAGGTTTCACAAGAATTACGAAAATATTTACAGTCTTAAAGTCGTGGGCCGGCTGGCTGGTGGAGTTCTTGACCAGGCTGTTACGGCTGCCCCAATGGCACAGGCTATGCTGAATGATTATCCGGAAATCCTTGAGGCCACTAGGGTAACAGGGATGGGTGACTGGCTTATAAAATTTGGTGACAAAAAATTCAATGAGGACGGGATCTTATTTGCTGATTCAACATTTTTTAAAGTGCTTGACTTCAAATTACTTAAAGGAGATCCGACTACGGCTCTGGTGCAACCACGTTCTATTATCCTGACAGAAGAATATGCACATAAATATTTTGGGAGCCAGGATCCGATGGGACTGAAAGTGAGTGTGGAAGCTGATTCCATACTATATACAGTTACCGGGGTGGTTCAGAATGTTCCAGATAATTCTCACATCAAATTTGATATGCTTGCCTCAATGAGTACCTATCCGGGCCGGGCAAATAATCAGAACTGGGTAAGCCATAACTTTTATACCTATATCATAGTAAGAGACGGAACGGGCAGGACAGAACTGCAAGGCAAGCTCCAGGAAATGGTAATAAAGTACGTCGGTCCACAGCTGCAGGAGATCCTTGGTTATTCAATAGATGATTTCAGAAAAGCCGGGAATGATTTTAGCTACGTCCTCGAACCCTTAAAGGAGATGCATCTTAAGGGAGCCACACAGTATAACTTTGAACCTCTGGGTTCTCTGGCTACAGTATATATTTTCGCTGTCATAGCGGTCCTGATCCTGGTAATTGCCATAATCAATTATGTTAACCTGGCTACAGCCAAATCTGCCGGAAGAGCAAAAGAGGGCTTGCTCGTTATCTTTCAGTTTACTGTTTCTATTGTTATTATAATAGGCTCAATAATTGTATATAACCAGCTTAATTTTATGACGAAGAAAGATCTCGGATTTGAGAAGGACAACCTGATAATAATACACCGTGCAGATGCTTTTTACAGGCAGTTCGAAGCCTTCAGGGATCAGCTCTTGCAGATGCCGGGTGTTGACAATGTTGGATTTTCAAGACAGGTGCCGGGTACCAATTTCAGTAATAATGCCTTCTTCAATGATGACGACCCGGAAAAGCAAACCTATTTACTACAGCAGGCGCAGGTCAGTTTTGACTTTCCCCGGACCCTTGGTGTCCATCTTGCTGACGGAAGGTTCTTCTCACGGGAATTCAGTACTGATTCAACAGCAGTTCTGATTAATGAGGCAGCAGTGAAGTCCCTGGGACTTACAGATCCTGTTGGGAAATTTATACTTCAGCCAAGAGGGCCGCAGCAGTTCCGGCGCCTCAGGATCATTGGTGTTATGAAAGATTTTTATATAACTTCAATGCACAAAGCCATTGATCCTGTGTGCTTTACAGTATTGGGCAGAAGTGGCGGCGACCAGTATGCCAGTGTACGGCTCACCGGGAATAACGTAAATGAGACTATTAAAGAGATTGAACAGAAATGACAGACATTTACAGCCTTTCAGCCGTTCCAGTATGATTTCTTTACCAATACCTGGAATAATCTCTACCTGTCAGAAATGAAAACAGGCAAAATTTTCATTCTGTTTTCCGTGCTCGCAATCTTTATAGCCTGTATCGGATTGATTGGGCTCATAACCTATATAACAAATAAGAGGACACGGGAGATCGGGATAAGGAAAACTTATGGTGCTTCAATTAATGTTATACTGGCTCTATTATCACGTGAGGTGGTCCATCTGATCCTGATCTCATCGCTTATTGCATATCCGGTAGCCTATTTCGGATTAAAATACTGGCTTGAGGGATTTGCCTCAAAAGTGAGTGTAAGCCCTTTTATATACATTGCTGCCACATTGATAACGTTAGCCATAGGCTGGCTGTCAATCATTTACAAGACTGCCATGGCAGCCAGTTATAATCCGGCCAGTGCTCTCAGAATTGAATAGAGTATTAGTAAGGACTTTGCACGCAACGTCCTTACAAGATAAATTCATGAGCTTCTCAGGAACCTGTCGATTTCCCGGGCTACCTTTTTACCCGATGCTATGGCATGGACCACAAGGCTGGCTCCCCTGACAGAATCGCCGGCAGCAAATACTTTAGGATGACTGGTAAGCTGTTCCCGGTTAACTTTTATGTTATTCCTGTTATCCAGTTCCAGGTTAAGCTGAGATAATAATCCTTCAATTACAGGATGAACAAATCCGAGGGCCAGTAAGACAAGTCCGGCTTCAATTTTTCTGCGCGTCCCGGCAACGGCTTCCATTGTATATCGTCCATTTACATTCTTCCATTCGACATCTTCCACTTCAACACCTGTTACATGCCCGTTCTCACCTGTGAATGAGAGAGTGGAGATACCCCAGTACCTTTCGCATCCCTCTTCATGTGAAGTGGATGTTTTCAGCACTTTTGCATAATATGGCCATGGATTGTCATCAGCCCTGTTATCCGGTGGTTTGGGAAGTATTTCTACCTGGGTGACACTTGTTGCTTTCTGACGTATCGATGTGCCAACACAATCGGAACCGGTATCACCACCACCGATAACCAGTACCTTTTTCCCTTCAGCTGTTATGGGAATATCCTTTGCTGGTATCTGGCCTGAATTCACCCTGTTCTGAAAAGTAAGAAATTCCATTGCGAAGTGAATCCCGTCAAGATCCCTTCCTTCAACATTAAGATCACGTGGCTTCATTGCACCTATAGCAATGCATATTGCATCAAACTGATCAAGAAGCTCGTTTGCTGAGATATCTTTACCAATTTCCGTCCCGGTCCTGATCTCAAGCCCTTCCTTCATCATCAGCTTGAGCCGCCTGTCGATAGTAGTCTTATTCAGCTTGAAATCGGGTATCCCGTACCTTAGCAGACCCCCTGCCTTATCATCCTTCTCAAAGAGGGTTACCAGGTGTCCGGCCCTGTTTAGAAGATCTGCTGCAGCCATTCCTGCCGGACCACTTCCTATCACAGCGACTTTTTTGCCCGTCCTTGTTTCCGGTGGCTGTGGCTTAACATATCCTTCAGCAAATGCTCTTTCCACGATAGCTACCTCGTTCTCGCGAATAGTGACCGGTTCCTGGTTAATATTTAATACACATGCATGTTCGCAGGGTGCCGGGCATATTCTCCCCGTAAACTCGGGGAAGTTTATTGTTGCACTCAGCCTGTCGTAGGCACTTTTCCAATCGCCCTTGTACAGGAGATCATTCCATTCGGGGATCAGGTTATCACAAGGGCAGCCCCAATGGCAGAAAGGAATACCACAGTCCATGCATCTTGAAGCCTGTAGCATCCTGTCTTCGGTATTAAGTGTCTGTTCTACCTCACTGTGATCGAAAATCCTTTCATGCAGCGGTCTGTTCCCTGCATCTTTCCTTTTTACTTTCAGGAATCCTGTTATATCAGTCATTTTGACGTATTATAGTTTTTAAATATCTTATAAATAGTTATTTTAATTATGTGGCACTTATCTCAAGGTCAAGCTCCACATCAGCTTTCTTCTTCCTTATTTCCTCAAGCTTCTGCTCCTCAAGTACCATTTTATAGTCATAAGGAATTACCTTAATAAACATCGGTACGTAAGTGTTCAGGTCATCGAGAATCATTTTGGCTTTTTTGCTGTTTGTAAACTGGTAATGGCGAGAAATAAGTTCTGTGAGCTCATTTATATCCCTGTGGTCTTCTACAAGAGACAGTTCAACCATGCCCATGTTACAATAGTAGTCAAAGTCACCGTTTTCATTAAGGACATAGGCAATACCCCCGCTCATTCCTGCTGCGAAATTGCTGCCGGTGGAACCAAGAACGACAACCCGTCCTCCGGTCATATACTCACAGCAGTGGTTGCCCACTCCCTCAATAACTGCATTAACACCACTGTTCCTTACGGCGAAACGTTCCCCGGCAACACCTGAGATGTAAGTTTCTCCCCTTGTTGCTCCATACAGAACAGTGTTACCAATTATAATGTTCTTGTCAGGCTCAAACGTTGAACCGGCTGGAGGAACTACTATTATTCTGCCTCCCGACAAACCCTTACCGAGGTAGTCGTTTGCATCACCTTCAAGATAAAGCTCCACCCCGGGAGAGAGAAATGCTCCGAAGCTTTGTCCGGCAGATCCTTTGAACCTGCATCTGATAGTACCGTCGGGAAGACCTTCAGAGCCGTATAATTGCGCAATCTTTCCTGAGAGCATTGCTCCTGTGGTTCTGTCCGTATTACGTATGGATCTTTCTATCATTACAGGTTGCTTCTCTGAGAGGGCCTTTTCAGCTTTAGCCATGAGTTCCCTGTCCATGATCTTGTCAATCTTATGGTCCTGCACATCAACACAATGCATAGCATTTTCAGCCGACTCAGCAGGCAGGGTCAGAAAACCTGAAAGGTCGAGATTTTTTATCTTCCAGTGATTTATTTCAGGATTCCTTTCAAGCAGGTCAAGCCTGCCTATTATATCATCCATCTTCCTGTATCCAAGTTCTGCAAGGTATTCCCTTACTTCCTCAGCCAGGAAGCGGAAGAAAGTAACCACGTTGTCTGCCTTTCCCCTGAATCTTTTTCTTAATTCCGGATTCTGTGTTGCCACGCCGACAGGACATGTATTCAGGTGACATTTACGCATCATCACACAACCCATTACAATCAATGCAGCTGTTGAGAATCCGAATTCCTCGGCGCCCATAAGTGCAGCCATTATTATATCTCTGCCGTTTTTCAGCTGGCCGTCGGTCTGGAGTACAACTTTCCGTCGAAGATTATTCATGACGAGGGTCTGCTGAGTTTCAACAAGTCCCAGCTCGAGAGGTAATCCGGCATGTTTTATTGAGGATGAAGGACTTGCCCCTGTCCCTCCTTCATACCCGCTTATCGTTATCAGGTCCGCACCAGCCTTTGTTACACCGGCAGCTATGGTACCCACCCCGCTTTCCGATACCAGCTTGACACTTATTTTCGCTGCAGGATTTACATTTTTCAGGTCGAAAATGAGCTGGGCAAGATCCTCGATGGAATATATATCGTGATGTGGTGGTGGTGAAATAAGGGTAATGCCCGGGATTGAGTATCTTGTTTTGGCGATAATCTTGTCCACCTTATGGCCGGGAAGCTGGCCTCCTTCGCCTGGCTTTGCCCCCTGCGCAATTTTTATCTGGAGCTCGTCGGCATTAACAAGATACTCGGTGGTTACTCCAAAACGGCCACTGGCAACCTGTTTGATGGCACTTCTTACACTGTCCCCGTTTTCAAGAGGGGTGAACCTTCCAGGATCCTCACCTCCTTCGCCGGTATTACTCCTTCCACCTATGCGGTTCATCGCTATGGCCAGTGTCTCATGCGCTTCCCTGCTAATAGAACCATATGACATTGCACCTGTCACAAACCTCTTCATAATATTTTCAGCCGCTTCAACCTCGTCAACAGGGATCGGATTTCTTTTCATTTTTAAAAGTCCCCTTATAAATCCGGGTCTGTCTGTGTCGGAATTGACCAGCTTGCTGTATTCTTTGAATTTATCATAGTCACCAGAATTGGTACTCCACTGGAGCAAGGCTACCGTCTCCGGATTCCAGGCATGATGTTCGCCATGCTTGCGATAGGAATAAACACCTTCAGTAAGTATCTCCTGTTCCTGATATTTAACAAAGGCTTTTCTGTGGGGAATAAGCACTTCTTCCGCTATTTCATTTAATCCTATGCCTCCGATCCTCGATATTGTCCCTGGAAAGTACCTGTTTATCACATCGGGGTGTATGCCTATTGCTTCAAATATATGAGATGAACGGTAACTCCTCAGTGTGCTTATGCCCATCTTCGACATGATCTTCATGAGACCCTTATTAACCGCATTGATATAGTTATCCTTCGCTTTCTGATAATCGAGCTGTATGGCCTTATCCTTAACAAGCTTGTCAATAACGGCAAAGCTCATATACGGACTGATGATACTTGCTCCGTAACCGAACAGGAGAGCGAAATGCATCACCTCCCGTGGCCCTGCCGATTCAACAACAATATCGATCTGCATCCTTTTACGCTTTCTTATCAGGTAGTGATGTACTGCCGAAACAGCAAGCAGTGACGGTATAGGAGCCATCTTCTCATTAATGCCACGGTCGGAAAGGATAATGTAGTTCTTTCCATCGTCTACAGCTTTTTCTGCATCAATACATAGTTGTTCAACAGCCTGCTCAAGTCCGTCAGATCCTTTTTCAGCATCAAAATGTAAGAGCAGGTTGGCAGCGGAGAAACCTTTGTATCTTAAGTTTTTCACTACCCTGAAATATGTGTTTGACAAAACAGGCAGGGTGAACCTTACCATTTTTACATGATCCGGTGAAGTCTCAAGAAGATTTTTCTGTAATGATCCCAGGTACCCTGAAAGTGTCATTACAAGTTCCTCCCTTATCGGGTCTATGGGAGGATTGGTGACCTGTGCAAACAGCTGTTTAAAATAGTTGAATAACCTGTACGGCTTTTTCGAAAGCACGGCAACAGGAATATCATTACCCATCGACCCGATAGGCTCTTTTCCTGATGCAGCCATCTCTTTTATTATCCATTCAGTATCTTCATGGGAGTAGTTGAATACCGTTTTGTATATGTCGTACTGATCTCCCATATCGGGCGAAACTACCTGTCCTGTCTCAATCTCCTCAAGGTAAACCATGTTTTGCCTTATCCAGTCACCGTAAGGGAATTCACTGGCCAGTGTGGCTTTCAGTTCTTCGTCATACATAACCTTACCGGCTTGTGTATCGACAAGAAGCATCTTGCCCGGTTTCAGCCTGCCTTTTTCCCGTATCGCTTCAGCAGGAAATGTCTGTACACCAGCCTCAGATCCCATAACAATAAGATCGCTTGTCGTTATGAGGTACCTCGACGGGCGCAGGCCATTCCTGTCTAGCATACCACCAATGTAACGTCCGTCGGAAAAGATGAGCGATGCAGGTCCGTCCCAGGGCTCCATGAATGTGGAGTGATAATGATAGAACGCCCGTAGATCGTTTGATATTGGGTTCTTGACATTTATCGATTCCGGGATAAGTATAGACATTGCATATGGAAGCGATTTGCCGCTCATAATAAGAAATTCCAGTACATTGTCCAGAGAGGCGGAATCACTCTTGTTGGGTTCAATTACGGGAAATATCCCGGAAAGATCTCCCAGCTTGTCGGATTTGAGCAGTGATTCACGCGCTTCCATCCAGAACCGGTTGCCTTTTATTGTGTTTATCTCACCGTTATGTCCAAGAAGCCTGAACGGTTGTGCGAGGTCCCAGCTTGGAAAGGTATTTGTGCTGAACCTTGAATGGACAAGCGCTATGGCGCTTTCCAGCCTCTCATCAACAAGGTCGAGGTAATACTCTCCCAGCTGTGGCGATGTAAGCATCCCTTTATAAACAAGCACCTTCGTTGAAAGACTGGGTATGTAAAAGAAACTCTTCTGACCGATATCCGAATTACGGATTATATTCTCAGCACGCTTCCTTATTATATACAGTTTCCTTTCAAGTGCTTCCTGTGATATATCCGAACCTAATAAGATCTGTATTATTTCAGGTTCGGCTGCCCGTGATATCTCTCCCAGTACCGAGCTGTTCCTTGGCACATCCCTGAAGCCTATAAGATCGACACCCTCTTCCTTTACAATATTAAGCAGTATTTCCTGGCACTTTGATGCGTCAGCACTGTCCTGGGGCAGAAATATAAGCCCTGTTCCAAATTGCCCGTTGGCAGGCAGGCAATACCCCTGTATGAGATAAAAATCCCTGGGTACCTGGATCAGAACACCGGCCCCGTCACCTGTCTTGCTGTCCGCCCCCTCAGCACCTCTGTGGGTCATATTGATCAGGATCTCAAGTCCCTGCCTGATGATGGAATGTGATTTCTTTCCCTTAAGATGTGCAACAAATCCGATTCCGCAGTTGCCGTGCTCAAACTCATTCATGTATAATCCCTGCTGCTGTGGCCGTTCTTTTTTCATAATTTATATATAGCTTTTCCTTCTTAATAATACAAAAAAAACCGTTCTCTGCATCTCCAGAGAACGGTCATCCCTAATCCGATAACAAATACCATTCTCATTCAGTTGCAATTAACCTCTTAATGAGTCGTAATGCCGGTATAGATTTTATGTTACACATTCATTTTAACATTTGCTGACAAATATACGAATTATCTTACAAATTATCGTAATAATCATCAGAAAAATTAATAAACGTCGAAAAATAAAAAAATATGTTATAAACTTACTAATTAACAGATCCCGGTGCCTGGTTTATTTTATCGGCGACCTGTCACAACAATTTGGATATTTTATTGTTACCTTGGCATTCAAAATGGGTATTCACCCCGGGGTAATATTGAAAGGACACAATACTGTATATGGAAAATCCTGAAAACCTGATAATTGTAATCTTTGGCGCCTCGGGGGATCTGACATCCCGGAAACTGATACCAGCTATCTGTTCACTTAGTACCCAGAGCCTCTTACCTGACAAGTATTTAATTATTGGCGTAGGCAGGACCAGGTTTCATATAGATGAGTTCAGGAAAAAAATGTCTGAAGCAATTGTCAGATTTTCGGAGGGAAAACAACCCGGGAAAAAGGTGGCTGCAGAATTTATTACAAAAATCAGCTATTTTCCCATGGATAGTTATTCTGAAGATGGATTCGGGGAGTTGAAGTCATTCCTGGTGGCAGCCGAAGAAAAATCCGGTATCGAAGGAAATTATATATTCTATATGGCCACACCTCCAAGCATGTATGAGGTCATAACGCTGAACCTGTCAAAAGCAGGATTGCTGGAGAAACAGGATTGTTTCCGGAGAATAATCATCGAAAAACCATTCGGCTATGATCTTGATTCGGCAAATCGGCTGAACAGAACACTTCATGGACTGATAAGAGAGGAGCAGGTATTCAGGATAGACCATTACCTTGGAAAGGAGACTGTGCAGAACCTTCTGGTTACAAGATTTGCAAACGGCATGTTTGAACCTTTATGGAACAGGAATTATATTCACCGTATTGAGATCACATCAGCGGAAAGCAATGGTGTTGAGGATAGGGGGGCATACTATGATTCTTCCGGCGCACTCAGGGATATGGTACAAAACCTCCTTCTTCAGATGGTTGGGCTTACTGCAATGGAACCCCCCTC
>CAYQBZ010000026.1:1799-16060 GCA_964415855.1 uncultured Rikenellaceae bacterium | reverse complement strand
TGTACCATTGGAAATAATACCACCCGTTGATGCATCTCCTGCAGCGGTCCCGTTTCCTGTATGAAACCGCAAATCATTATCACTATCACTATTGAATTCAAATCCATAAGGACCCCAGGGTGAAGTATTATTAATCCCGTACCATAACGGTTTTGCCCACTGATTCTGAGCCCCGTTTCTTCTAATCCACATTGAAACAGTCAGGTTATTTGCCGGCTCAAATAAGCTGCTCTGTGGAATATCTACACTGCTTGTGCCATTAAATTCACGACCAGATCCCAAAAATCCCGATGCTGATGTGGAACCATTATTCGTTCCATCATTATTATTTAATGTTCCATCAAGAAGATCATTAAAATGATACACTGCGGAGTAAGCCGGGTCCCATGTACTCTCTGAAGATGGATCGGCTACAACCTGAGGATTGCCGTACAGTATTTTAATTAAAGTATTAGAAGAAGGAGAAAGGACAGGGATTCTCACCCATGCCATAAAATCACCGGTACCTGGATTAAAACTCTCAACCTGGTGATCCAGCCTGTTATAATTTTCATCCGTAAAAATTATATCATACCCATTTGCATTCTCTACGTGACCGCCATTTGAAACTGTTCTAAGTTCATCCCTGTCAGGAGAGGATGATATATTTATCAAAACCGGAAAATTATACAGATCTGATCCTCCGCTGACCTGGTTATGGTCAATAGTAATGGTCTTCTCGTATGCGTATCCTAATGCGGCAGCTGGTGCTGGACTTACAATTACCAGCACAACATCCTGATCAATACATCCTCCGCTTCCGACAGTTAAAGTGTAAAGTGTTGTCACAGCCGGACTGGCAATGGGATTGGCAATATTCGGATCGCTTAGCCCGGTTGTGGGACTCCAGGAATATGCACCTCCTCCGGAACCATTTAACTGGGTGGATGATCCTTCGCATATTTCTGCGTCTGTACCGGCATCAGCAACAATATTACACCTGCCTGCGAAACAATAATCAAACGATGTGGTGTTAAGGACATTTAGTCCTGTTCTTATTATTATACTACCTCCGACACTTCCGTGAGTACCATAATCATTCCAGGTAGCAGCGCCATTATTTCTCCCTGATATTCTGGAATTTGCATCTATAATATTACTTATAAAACCATCTCCGTTAAGCGATAATGAATAAGGAGTCCCCGGTGATGAACTGCTGCTGAAACGCCAGTACCCGTCAGTGAATGTAAAATCCAGCCACGAAGAGCCGTCATCCATATAAGGCGTTAACGCTCCCGGGGAAGATTCGACAAATTCTGCCGTAATATTTGTCGAAAATGAAAGTGACGAGAAGTTAAAAATCGCCGGTCTGTAATACGATGCTGTTCCAACCGGAAAAAGATAATCAACTCCCGTTGTTATAACTCCCCTTTGGAATCTACCGATAATAGTTCCTGATGTATAGTTTAATGATCCGACACTTGTCGGGGTCAGTCTCAGTAAATTTGATCCGGTATTTATATTCCCGGCAGTCATTGTAAGAAGACTGCTTACAGTGACATTATTTGTTAAAGTTACACCAGCCGGATTATTGATTGTCAGGTTTCTTGAAGTCCCCAATCCTGTCCCGCTTACCTGGGCAACAGAGCCATTATATGTGTAATCTGCTCCGGAATTATATGTTCTTGATCCAGAGACCTGGATGCTGCCTGAACCTCCCGAAGATGCAAGTCCCTCAGGATGGGCTGTTATGATCCCTGCTCCTGAGTTAAGGTTAAAAGAACCAGTACTTCCGTCCAAGATACTTGTCCCCACATCCAGTACGGAACCGCTGCTAACAGTAAAATTAACAATCTGTGAAATTATGCCACCTGTCTTTGAATATGTCTGAATACCTGCACGGATAAAATTTACAGCTCCTGTCCCGCCATTTGTATTTGTGAGTCGTCCTCCTGAAATGCTAAGATTGCCGCTGATGTTTAATGTGCCGACACCACTGGCATTCTTGGTTAACCTGCACTCACCTCCCGAAATAATTACGTCTCCAGTAACACTTATACTCCCATTGCTATTATAGGTCCACCTTATAATACCTCCATTATGGTAATAGTTACCCCCAACTGTATGAGCAGATCCATTATCTGGTCTAGCTTCAACACCATTTGTATTCTGAATGGTCAGATCACCAGCAATATTGACAGTTGGAAGAAAATCTGTCGCAGTTTGTCCAGGACAATCCCATTTCAAATTGCCAAATGTTTGATTTGTTCCAAAAGGGACAGTACTCGTAACCCCAGTAATACTACAATTTGAAGATAAATCCCATGATGAAGTAGGAATATTACCTCCATTCCTGGCATGTTCATAAGAAGAATTTGAATTAAATACTATTGTCCCGGTCGGATTAATAGTACCATAATTGATTACATCCCCAAATACATTCAGATCAGTACCTAATTCATTTGCTATAGTAAGAGTTTGTCCTGCATTTACAGTTATGGTTCCACCTGCCTCAACAATTGTCTGATCAACTGTAACTGATGCAGTTACAGTTACATTATCTCCATTTCGTATTGTAATTACTCCAGAAGCGCTGGTTGGGGTTCCAGCTGTTACCCAGGAAGTCCCATTGTATCTTTGCCATGTAGGTGCAGCATTCCAATTTCCTGTAGCAACTGAGCGATAATCGCCGACTGACTGTCCAAAGACAAGGGATGAAAGAAGCAGCCAGCATCCGGTAACCAGCAACCATCTCCGAGTATTTCCCCTGTTCAGGATATAAACAGTAGTAACTATTTGAGGAATAATATTTGACCAGATTTTCAGCAATCTATCAGGTTCAGTATAAAGCAAAAAAATAACGTCCGACTCTAAATTCTATTTTTTTTTAAAGCCGACCAGCATCCAATTTTATTTTCTTTTCCCGTTTTATCAAATAAAAACGGAATCCTCTTCAACTTATTTCAAGACCATAAATTATGCTCCATGGTTGCATTGAAATAACCATATAATAATAACTTAAAGATAAAGATTATTTCAAAATCTATTCTTTCTTTTTGACTAACAGAAAAAAATCAGTGATCATGGGGTAAATAAATTCGGTGCGGTGGTACGATGGTACGATCGTGCGAACGTTCGCAGGCAAACCGAAAATGGTACGAAATAGCAAAAAATCCTATATTATTAACATCGCATCCCCATATGTCCCGAACCTGTACTTCTCCTTAACAGCTGTCCGGTAAGCTTCCAAAAGAAGGTCATATCCTGCAAAGGCTGCAACCATCATCAGCAGAGTGGAATATGGCAGGTGGAAATTACTTATCATCATATCCGGCACTTTAAACTCGTATGGAGGAAAGATAAATTTATTCGTCCACCCGTCGAAAGGCTTCAGAAAACCGTCCGTGGAAACGGAACTTTCAAGGGTCCTAACAACAGTGGTTCCGACAGCACATATCTTATACTTATTATCTTTGGCTTTATTGACAGTAACAGCACAATCGTCGGTGATACGTATCCTTTCCGAATCCACTTTGTGCTTCGTGAGATCCTCAACATCGACACTTCTGAAATTTCCTAATCCGACATGCAGGGTAATCTCGGCAAATTCAACTCCTATTATCTCCAGTTTCTTCAGCAGCTCCCTGCTGAAGTGCAAACCGGCTGTCGGTGCTGCCACAGCTCCTTCGTGCTTGGCAAAAATTGTCTGGTATCTCTCATTATCTTCAGGTTCAACAGGTCTGTTTATAAATTTCGGAAGAGGTGTCTCACCCAGACTGAATAATGTATGCTTAAACTCCTCATAGGTCCCGTCGAACAGGAACCTGAGAGTCCTTCCCCTCGACGTTGTATTATCAATTACCTCAGCTACCAGCAGGTCATCATCTCCAAAGTACAGCTTATTCCCTATCCTGATCTTTCTTGCCGGATCAACAAGTACATCCCACAACCGCTGTTCCCTGTTAAGTTCCCTCAGAAGAAAGACTTCTATCTCAGCTCCCGTCTTCTCCTTATTGCCATATAACCTGGCGGGAAAAACCTTGGTATTATTAAAAACCAGAACATCATTTTCATTAAAGTATCCTGTAATATCCTTGAATATCTTATGCTGGAGCTCCCCATTACTCCTGTTTACAACCAGTAATCTCGATTCATCCCTGTTCTGTGTAGGATATAGGGCAATAAGCTCTTGCGGCAATGTGTACCTGAATTGCGATAATTTCATATGTCAGTAAATTATTTTTTATCGTGGTTATGTTATAATATCCAATGAATCTAAAAATGCTTTTTCATTAAGTAAAAGCATTTTAAATTCAAACTTGTCTCATCCTGAAATATATTCAATTTGATTTGAAAGAAGTCCTTTATACGTAAAAAAAACGAATTTGTTTCATGCTTATTAACTTTTCTTGCAAAAACAGATGCCTGATAAACTGTACAGGATGAATAAATATCTTTTAAATCTTATCATCGGGGATTCATCTGTGCAAGATATTCCTGAAATTTTTCCAGTGAAAATGCGTCCTTTATCTTATACGACCCTATCGCGGTCCGCTCCAGTGCTGACAGATAGCTTCCGCTACCCAGTGCTTCTCCAAGATCGCGGGCAAAAGACCTGACATAAGTGCCCTTGCTGCAAAGCATCCTTATTTTAACTTCCGGGAGCTTATATGATATAAGTTCAATCTCCCTGAAAAAGACAGTTACTCTGTCAAGTTCTTTATGAATTCCCTTGCGTGCATACTCATAGGCCCTTTTTCCTGCTATCAGTTTTGCTGAATAGATCGGGGGAAGTTGTTTCTGCTCTCCCCTAAAACATTTAAGAGTATCCTCAACAAGCTTTTCTGTTAAATGTTCAACAGGGTATTCCTTGTCGATACTGGTTTCAAGGTCATATGATGGAGTTGTCTTGCCAATGAACAGTGTTGCCAGATATTCCTTGTCCAGGTCCCTGAACTCCTCTATTTTTTTTGTTGCCTTTCCGGTACAAATAATCATAAGTCCGCTGGCGAGGGGATCAAGGGTCCCTGCATGACCAACCTTTATCTTATTTATCCCCAGCGACTTCCGGAGAAGTCCCCTTACCTTGTTAACAAGATCGAAAGAGGTCCAGTACAGAGGCTTGTCAAATAACAGTACCTGTCCTGTCTCAAAAATGCTGCCAGTATCATCCGCCATTTTACCTGATCAAAATTACCAGTAATCCTATCATCGCACAGTATATTGAGAACCAGATAAGTCTGCTCCTTTTGACCAGTTCCACCATCCATGTGCAGGCAAAATAGCCTGAGATAAATGCTGTAATGAATCCAAGAAGTGCAGTGCCCATCTCACCGTTGCTTGGACTTACTTCTCCGGATACGATCTCAAGAAAGTTTGCCCCTATAACTGGTATAAGCACCATCAGGAAGGAGAACCGTGCAATTTCACTTTTCTTATTACCTATCATCAGCCCGGTTGCAATTGTCAGGCCCGACCGTGAGATCCCCGGGATAACAGCAATTGCCTGGGCCATCCCTATTATAAATGAATCGAGGTATCCGATGTTTTTCTCTCTCTTCCTTATGAAATGTGCTGCTGCCAGGGATATTGAAGTAACCAGCAGCATAAGGCCCGTAAATACCATATCTCCATTAAAAAGGGCCTCCACAGTGTCCTTAAACAGGAGGCCCACAATCAGTACCGGGACCATTGAGATCAATATTTTAAGGGAATATGTTGTTTCAGAATTCATTTTCAGTTTCAGTGTACCTGTAACAAGCGATATTATTTCCCGCCGGAATACAACAAGTGTGCTTAATACTGTTGCTCCGTGCACCGCTACAGTAAAATAAAAGCTTGTACCGGGATCGATCCCAAACAGTGATTTTGCTATTTCAAGATGACCTGAGCTGCTCACGGGTAAAAACTCAGTTAATCCCTGGATAAGCCCAAGGACCATTGCTTCAAACCAATTCATGTAAACCAGATATTTATTAGATTATTATTCTTTGAATATTAAGTCGGAAGGCCGACTATCCCTTCCCGTTCTTTGGTTTCTTCATTATCGCCCATATCTCAAATATAAAGCCTGCCAGGACCACAACAGGAGCAAGCGTCACCCGCCGGAAGCTGAATATTTTATCGCTGAATTCATCAGGACTTTCTGATTTGCCTCCCAGCATCAGAAGAAATCCGATCACTATAATAACAAATCCTATTGCCAGAAGTTTATAGTTTTCGCTACCCAGGGCAAAATTCAGTTTTTCCTTATTTTCGTTTTTTGCTGCCATAACTGATTATCAATAATATAGTTTATCCTCAGAAATACTCAGATACTTGTTAACGGAAAAAAATGTTGACACAACATTTATTACTATACCCGTAATTATAATAGCGACTCCCAGCAGTATAAAAAGATCTGTACTCTCGTAGGATACCATCAGGAAAAATTCCTTCTCTATCAGGTACAGAAGTCCCATCAGTAAGCTCATTGCAATAAGTGCCGCAAGAAGTCCGTGAAAGGCACTCTGCACAAGGAAAGGCCTCCTGATAAATGCCCTTGTTGCACCTACCAGCTGCATGGTCCTGATAATGAACCTCCTGGAATAGACCGATAGCCTTATCGTGTTATTGATAATTGTCAGGGCTATCAGGAACAGAAATGAACTTATGACAAGCAGGAAGATACTTATCTTCTTTACATTTTCATTTATAAGAAACAGCAATGATTCCTGGTAGTATACCTCTTTTACAAACGGATATTCAAGAATGTACTTTTCAATTCCTGCAACACTGTCAGGACCCGTATATCCTGCAAACAGGTAGACATCAATCGATGGTGGCAGTGGGTTGTCCCCGAGGAAACTGATAAAATCTTCTCCAAGGTCCTCTTTCATATTTGCTGCTGCCTCATCTTTGGAAATATATTCCGTGGATTTTACATATGGTTTTGCATCAAGATCTTTCTGCAGCATCCTTATGTCAGCCTCTTTTGCATCCTCATCCAGCATTACTGAAAAAGATAAGCTTTCACGGAAGTAATCAGACAGCTCCCTGGCGTTGATCAGTACCAGGCCAAGTACTCCAAGCAGGAAAAGCACGAGGGAGACACTTATCACAAGAGTCAGATACGAGCTCCTAAGCCTCGTTTTTGATAATCCGGTTTCTCTGTTCTTCAACCTCTCTATATTTTTATCTTTCTTCGTTCACCTTCCTTAAAGCTATGGCGGATTGCCTCTTTACTTTAATCTTTTATATTAATCCACAATGGTAATCCATCCGAAAGGATCAGGTTCATCGCCATTCTGAATAGAAACAAGTGTATTATACAGTTTCAGAGTCACAGGACCTGGTTCACCATTTTTACAATATTCATATACTGTATTATCATCAGGATCGACAATTTTAGCTATAGGGCTCATCACAGCCGCTGTTCCGCATGCTCCAGCCTCAGTAAACGTTGCCAGCTCTTCAACAGCAACGGGCCGCCTTTCTGTTTTCATACCCAGGTTTTTGGCAATATCCAACAAACTCATGTTGGTAATTGAATTCAGTATGGAATCTGACTTAGGAGTTATATATGTATTATCCTTAATTCCATAGAAGTTTGCCGGGCCGCATTCGTCAATATATCTGTTCTCTTTTGCATCAAGGAATATGGCAGTCGAATAACCACTTTCATGGGCAGCCTTGATAGCTCTCAGGCTGGCTGCATAGTTGCCTCCTACCTTAAAGCTGCCTGTTCCTTTCGGTGCTGCACGGTCGAAATCGCGGCAGATCATTATATTTACCGGTTTAATGCCACCTTTGAAATAAGGACCGACCGGGGTTACAAATACCACGAAAGTATATTCCAGCGATGGCTTGACGCCAACCTCGGCACCACTTCCGAAAAGGAGCGGCCTTATGTACAACGTAGCGCCGGATCCGTAAGGTGGAATGTCCCTCTTATTCAGATTCACCACCTTGAAAAGGGCCTCCCTGAACATCTCTTGCGGAAGCGGAGCCATCTTAATGCCTTCTGCAGAATAGATCATACGTTTTGCATTTTCCTCCCACCGGAATAATCTTATCTTTCCATCTTTCCCCATATATGCCTTAAGACCCTCGAATGCCTCCTGTCCATAATGCAATCCTGTTGCTGCTATATGAACATTAATGTATTCGGAATCCGATATCTCAAGGTTACCCCATTTACCGTCCTTATATGTACAACGAACATTATAATCGGTTTTTATATAACCAAAAGGCAGGTTTTTCCAATCATGCTTTTCCATAATTAAGGCCATATTATTACCTGGTAAAAGTACATTTTTATAATGTATTTTCAGCACTATTTCCTTTTGAAAATGGATTATTCAGCAACTGGGGCCAGTCCGGCAATCTGTTCCTCAACCGAAACACTTCTCAGCAGTCTGGCTGTTTTGGTGATAAACTGATGTCCGGTCAGCAATTCCTTCTGAACCTGAACCCATGATTTGCCGGCTGGCAGTTTTCCATACTCTGTCTTCTCCCTCAGGAGCTTTTCAGTTAGCCTTGAAAAATCAACACGACCCAGGTAATCGTACCTGGCGTCGTGCATGATATCATCCGACAGATTTTCCCTCTGATTATTAAATGAGTTTTTGATAATCCTCTTCGTTGATTCAACATTTTCCATATCAAAGCCATACCTCGGAAGGATCTCTTCCACGAGGCGGGCGGAAGCTTCCATCGGTTTTTCGTAATCCGAGATAAATCCTGACAGCAGAAAGACAGATGCCAGCTTAAGATTTATGAATTCCTCTTCAGGCAATTGTTCTGCAGTGGAAAGCAGGTCAACCTGGTTGCAGATATTCTTAACCAGCGAAGAGTTGTGAAAATAAAGGTTTGGCGAAGCCTCTTCATCGAACATCTTAATCACCAGGTCTTCAATATCCTGCAGCTTGATCATCTGGATCTTAACAAGGAACTTTTTATTGGGAGCACCCTCCTCATCGCATAAGCCTGACTTGATACCGCTTACAAAATACATTTCAATCTCACCTTTATACTTAACCGGCATTTTACCCCTGTACTCACAAATAAAAAACTCCTTTACAAATTCATACGTCGTACCTGAGATATTTATTTTCCCTGCTTCTCCCGATGACTCCATCCTGCTGGCCGTATTAACCGTATCACCCCATATGTCGTATGTTAGTTTTTTATGGCCGACCACCCCTGCTATCACCGTCCCTGTATGTATGCCTATCCTAATATCCCAGTACTTCATTCCCTCAAGCTCCGATGACTCTTTAAGCTTATCCATATATACCCTCATCTCAAGGGCAGCAAGGATCACTTCCACAGGATTTGTCCTGTTCTTTTCAGGAATACCTCCGGCACACATATATGCATCTCCTATGGTCTTGATCTTTTCAATGCCGTATTTCTCCACTACCGAGTCAAAATAGAAAAAGAACTTATCCAGCTCATCAATCAGAACCTCCGGATTCATCTCTTCCGCAATCTTTGT
Source organism: uncultured Rikenellaceae bacterium (assembly GCA_964415855.1). GTDB lineage: Bacteria > Bacteroidota > Bacteroidia > Bacteroidales > VadinHA17 > LD21. Next base: position 6,603 of record CAYQBZ010000026.1, on the reverse strand, counting down.
GAATCCCTGGATATCGGAGAAAAGAACCGTAGCAAAATTATATTTCATCTTGGTAGCCTTTCCCTTTGTCATTAATTCGTCAGCAGTATTTTTAGGAAGCATATTGGCAAGCAGGGCTTCTGTCTTTTCCTTCTCGATTATCAGATCTTCGGTCCTGGTATTAATGATCTGTTCCAGCATATACTGTCGCCGGGCAAACCGCAGGTTCAGCTGTTCATATAAAGCCCATATAATCAGCGCTATGAAAAAAAGGTACAAAACAATTGCCAGCCGCGAGAAGTACCATAATGGCAGGACTTTCACCTTCAGTGGCACAGTTTCCCCGGTATTCATACCAGGTCCCCTGTACCGTGAATAAAAAGCGTAACTCCCGGACGGAAGATTGGTGTATTCCTTGAAATTGCTGTCCTTCCATTGCGACCATGACTCATCGAATCCTTCAAGATAATACTGGTATTCCGTGCTGTCTGCCAGGGTAAGTTCAAAAACAATATTATTATTACGGTAGTCGAGAATGATATCGTGGTCGATTAGCATTCCTCCTTCACCGGGAGATGAAGCGACAATAATAGTGGAATCACCATTTATAACTACAGATTCAAGAAAAGGAATATCGTCAAATCCGTAAACAGGTGATACAGCTCCCGTGATTGATAAAGCAACTGAATAAATGAATAAGAGTAGTATCTTAAACCTGACTATATGGACCATAGAAAGTTATTTTGCTTTAGTCAATCCAAATGTAGCACATAAAACAGTCCGTTCAAAAGGAATGCTCATTTTTGAGTACTTTTGCAGATTAAATCAATCAGTAACCTGTGAAGATAGTATTTGCCTCTAACAGCGATCATAAAGTCAGGGAGATAAAGAGTATCCTTGGCAATACATTTACGCTTCTGAGCCTGAAAGACATAAACATCACTGAGGATATTCCTGAAGATGAGCCAGATCTGGAAGGGAATGCACTGGCTAAAGCACGATATATAAACAGAGCAACAGGCATGAATGTTTTTGCCGATGATACCGGTCTGGAAATAGATGCCCTGGACGGATTACCTGGTGTTCATTCAGCAAGATTTGCAGGTGCCGGTAAAAACTCTGCAGCCAATATCGAAAAAGTACTTGCCCTTCTTGGAAATTCAGAAAACCGGGATGCCAGGTTCAGAACCGTCATAGCCCTGATATATGACTGGAAGGAATTCCTGTTCGAAGGTGTTGTAAAAGGTACTATAATAATGGAAAAAAGAGGGACTGAAGGATTTGGCTATGACCCTGTTTTTTTACCCGAGGGGAAGAATCTCACCTTTGCCGAGATGGATCTTGCTGAAAAGAACAGCATCTCACACAGGGCAAGAGCCTTTGAGAAACTTAAGGAATTTCTGATCAACCATACCTGTTCAGACAATAAAGAGATATTTTAACTGTTTAATTGAAAGCAGCTACAATATTAACTAAACTCCGGATATTACAGTTACTTCAAAATCCTGTAACCTGATATTATTTTTATTTTTCAGATGCGAAAAATAATCCCCATAACAGTATTATTCTTCCTGTATTTGCTCTCCCCGGCTCAGACCCCGGTTGGATCCTGGTCTGACCACCTCATTTACAACACTTCCCTGAATGTTGCTGTGGGATCAAAAGAGGTCTTTTCCTCCACGGGTTCTTCAATAATGGCTTATAACAAGGAGTTCAATGAGCTCAGGAAAATAACGAGGATCAATGGCCTCACAGAAACGTGGATAAGTACAATAGCATGGTCAGAAGAGTACCAGACACTTATTATAGCATATACAAGCTCAAATGTTGATCTGCTTGCCAGCAACAGGATCTTTAATGTCCCCGACATTTCCAGGAAATACATATCCGGGAAAAAAGAGATCAACAGGATACGAGTGAGAGGGAAATATGCCTACCTGGCATGCAGTTTCGGGATAGTTATCATCGATATTGCCAGAAGGGAGATCTATGACACATGGAAACCCGGAGACGAATCCGGCAGTGCTGAGGTATGGGATATCGCCTTCAATAATAATACCGTGTTTGCTGCCACCAGTACAGGAGTGTTTTCCGCTGATCTCCCAAACCAGGGCCTGGCTTATTACGGTAACTGGACACTCCTAAATATCCAGCCTGATCCCATGGCAAAATATACATTACTTTTCTGTTCCGGCGATAAGCTTTATGCCAATCGCTCTGTTCCTTTTTCCTCAGGAGATTCAGTCTATGAGTACGATGGTACCAGCTCTCTTTTTTCATATATCCCTGGCATATTTAACAATTCCTTTGAAGAAGCAGATAATGGATTTACGATCTCTTCCCAATCATCAGTAAGATATTTTGACAATGACGGATCATTAATAAAAAATATAACTTACACCGATCCGGCTCTTCCGAAAATATCCCAGGCAATCGCTGATAATGAGGATCTGTGGGTTGCTGATATTAATTCCGGCTTGTTAAGGGGAGAGAATATGTCTGTTTTTTCATCGTTCACCCTTCCCGGACCAGCCACCAACAACGTGGTCAATATTTTCTCCCAAAATGGAAAAACAGTCATTTGCGGTGGAGCAACCGATGTCTCCTGGAACAACCTCGGAAGATCCCTGGAAGTTTCAATTCATGAAAATAATGAATGGATACGTGTTTCATCCTCAACAATTGTCGATCCTATGAGATCACTTGTTGATCCCGGCAATCCTGATCATTTCTTTGTATCCACCTGGGGAGGAGGCTTACTTGAATACCTCAATAATGAAATGGTACATCAGTATAACGATTCCAATTCCCCGCTCCAGACAATTATCCCCGGAAAGGCCTATGTCAGGATATGTGGACTGGCAATGGATGAGGATAAAAACCTGTGGATAACACAAACTGAAGTGCCGGGCTCTGTTAAAGTACTGAAACCTGACGGCAGCTGGATCGTTAATCCGGTTACTATCGATGCACCGACTATCGGAGATATTATCATAACAGGGAGAGGAGATAAGTGGGTGGTCCTCCCCAGGGGACACGGATTATTCGTGCTTGATGACAATAAAACGCCTGAGATCTTCACCGACGACAGGTATAAACAAATACTTGTTGAGGATAATGAAAAGAAGGTCATCCCATATGTATATGCAATTGCTGAGGATCTGGAAGGTAATATCTGGACTGGTACTGACCAGGGCCCTTTGATATATTACAATCCTGAAAAAGTATTTGATGATGACCTGAATGCTTTCAGGATAAAGATACCTCGAAACGACGGATCGGGTCTTGCTGATTATATGCTTGGTACAGAGTCAATAACCGCAATTGCTGTGGACGGCGCCAACAGGAAATGGCTGGGAACACTCAGCTCAGGAGCTTACCTTCTCTCTCCCGATGGTACATCACTTCTCAAAAATTACAATGAACTGAACAGCCCCATACTTTCTAATGCCATTAATAGTATTGCAGTAGATAATAAGACAGGCGATGTATGGTTTGGGACCTCAAAAGGGATCCAGTCCGTCAGGGGTGATGCAACTGCCGGGCATGAGACATTCACCAACGTCTATACCTTCCCTAACCCTGTCCGTGAAGATTTCACAGGGAATGTCACAATAACCGGTCTTATGCGTGATTCAGAGATAATGATAACCGACATAAGCGGAAACCTCGTCTTTAAAACAGTGTCGGACGGAGGTCAGGCAACATGGGACCTGAAGACCTATAACGGCCGCAGGGTAACAACTGGTGTATACCTTGTCTTCTGCGCCAGCAATGATGGTTTACAGTCGTATGTAACAAAAATGCTTGTGATAAATTAAACCTGTCAGCTTATCAGGCTCTGTATCCTCTCAATCTGCAGTTGCTTGTTCACTTCCCGCAGGCTCCGGGCAGTCTCTGTGAAATACTGGTGGCCCGAGATGAACTTCACCTGGAGCTTATTCCAGTCATTCAGACTGCCTATCTTGTTCTGGGCTTTCAGCTCCTCGTACAGGGTATTTGAAACAGGTATAAAATCACTCCTTCCAAGATAATCCAGATCTGAATCACAAATGATATTTTCGAGCAGATCGGAAGGTTTCGGCGGCAACTTGGTTGCCATTATTATTGAACAGATACGGTCAACCTGTTCCGGGGTATAATTATATTTCGGCAGCATCTCCCTGGCCAGCTCGGTCCCATAATACTCATGATTGTCATAAGCAACCGTATGACCTGCATCGTGGAACAACCCTGCAGTTTTAAGTAACAAAATCTCTTCATCGGAACACCCCTCGCCCCAGCCTATAAGCTCCACCTCCGTAACAACATCAACCGTATGTTTTACGTTATGGTAATAAAGGTAACCGGGCAGTTCCTTTTCAAGCTTGTCCAGTATTATCTCCTGTATATCTGTAAACTGGATGAGTCCAAATTTAATCCTGAAAGCTTCATTGGAGAAAATGCCTTCCCCGTTGACAGAGAATTCAGGTTTGAGTCCTTTTACCTTATACATCTGCAGGTCATCCTTATACTTGACAGGCAACTTGCCAAAGTACTCACAATCAAAAAACTCCTTCACAAGCTCATATGTCATTACTGAAATAAGAATGGAACCGTTTTCGGATACACCTTCAACACGACTCGCAGTATTCACCGTATCGCCTTTTATATCATAATTTACCTTCTTCTTGCCTGATATAGAGGCAGTAACGGGCCCGGTGTGAATACCGATCTTAAGATCCCATATCCTGTCTTTTCCTCTTTTGTTCTTCTCATACCCCGACAGGAAATTCCGCATTTCCATGGCAGCCATTACCACATCAATAGGATTTGTAATATTCTT
>CAYQBZ010000026.1:0-1789 GCA_964415855.1 uncultured Rikenellaceae bacterium | reverse complement strand
CATCACAGGTATACCACCGGCACACATATAAGTATCACCGATTGTTTTTATCTTCTCAATCTTGAATCTTGAAACGATGGCGTCAAACTCAAAGAGTATCTCATCCAGTTCATCCATAATTGCTGATGAATCCATCCCTTCAGCAAGGCGGCTAAAACCATGTATATCGGCGAAAAGCACCGTCGCCATGTTGAATTTAAGCGACTTCTCCTTCTTATCAGCTCCCACGGTATCCTTTATTCCTTCCGGCGAGAGCTTATCCATCTTTGACTTGATTCTTTCATTCTCAGCCGCAAGCTTCTCATTCAGCCTCTCAAGCTTTTTATTATGCTCCTCCAGTTCCTGGTTCTGCTTGGCAAGACGGGCAATCCTTTTTACGAGCTCATCATTATTGGTAACTGCCATAATAATGTCGATTGATCAGTAAATATAATAATTTTATATTTGAATAATTCAATCCGTAACCATGCTGGAAAAAACCAGGGGAATAATACTTCACCAGATAAAATACACCGACTCCGGTATCATAGTACAACTTTACTCCAGGAGATTCGGAAGGCAGTCATTAATCATCAAAGGCATGCGAAACAGGAAAACCGGAAAGCATAACAGCCTTTTCCAGCCCATGTTCATACTTGACCTTGTAATGTACCGGAAAGAATCAAGGGAGATGCAGGTCCTGAAAGAATTCTCGGTCTCTTACGCTCCTTTTAGCATTCAGTCAGATATCAGAAAAAGCTCTGTCGCAATTTTCCTTGCTGAAATTCTGACAAACGTCCTGATAGAGGAGAGCCCCAATGAGGAAATGTTCGACTTCATTGAAGACTCAATGATCTATTTTGATAAGTGCCGCGAAGGATTTGCAAATTTCCACATTGCGTTCCTTGCCGGTCTTACAGGATTTCTCGGATTTGAACCCGGCCATCGCAGGAACAGCGGTGATACTTTTTTTGATATGATCAACGGGACTTTCGTCCCGGTACCACCTGTTCATGGTAATTTTGCAGGTGAAGAGATGTCGGAAATTCTTTCCGGGTTCTTCAGATCATCATATGATAAGATATCCGATATATCACTTACAGGGAAGCTTCGTAATGAAGTTCTTGCAACCCTGGTGAAATATTATTCAATTCATCTTCCGGGGCTCAGAAAAATTAAATCGCTGGAGGTGCTTAAAGAAGTTTTCGGATAATAAATGAGCTTTTCCTTTCGAGTTTTTACCTATCTTTAAATCCAAACAGATCATATCAATGGCTATTATCCCTTCTATTATTAACTGGCTTAATACCAAGCGCATAAACCAGATTGACCTGTTTAAAAAACACCCTTTCGAAACACAACAGGAGACATTGTACAAGCTCCTGGCAAAAGCTGCCTCAACAGAATGGGGAATAAAATTCGATTACAGATCCATTTCATCGGTCAGGGAATATCAGTCGCGATTCCCCGTACAGACATATGAGGATATCATACCTTATGTCGAAAGGCTGAGGAAAGGAGAGACTAACCTTCTGTGGCCCGGTGAAATAAAATGGTTTGCAAAATCTTCCGGGACCACTTCCGCTAAAAGCAAGTTCATACCGATGAGCCGCGAGGCACTTGAAGACTGCCATTACAGGGCGGGAAAAGATATTCTTATCCTGTATACCATACAGAGGCCCGGTACCAGGATCTTCTCAGGCAAGAGCCTCACACTTGGGGGGAGCCATAAAATAAACCAGTTCAGCACAGATTCCCTCTACGGTGACCTCTCAGCCATTCTGATCGAAAATGCTCCGTTCTGGGTCGA
>CAYQBZ010000025.1:0-16146 GCA_964415855.1 uncultured Rikenellaceae bacterium | reverse complement strand
GGGGGAGTTCAGCAGGAGCTGGTCGTATAAGACTTACCCTCTGCAAAAATACAATATTTGGAGCAGCCTGCAAAATAATTATATGATTTAGCACCGCCTGAAATTTCACTTTTTACATTATATTTGTTGTTATTCGTTCAAATATCATAAGAATCTAACACTTAATATCATGGAAGAAAAAGTCAACGTATGGAAATCAAACCTGACCAATGGTCTGATCTTAGCCCTGATAGGGATTGTTTATACTCTGGTGATGTATTTCCTGGATCTAACGTTCAACAAGGTACAGGGACTGGTTTTTGTTGTAATTCAGCTGGTGCTTATGATCTATCTGCTTAAATCCTACCGCGATAATTTCCGCCATGGTCAGATCACCTACGGACAGGTTGTAGGGGCAGGAGTGGTTATCTTTCTGTATTATTCGATCATCATGGCCCTCTTTACCTATATCTTATATGCCGTCATCGACACAGGCCTTGTCGACAAACAACTTGCATTCCTGGAAGATACAATGGTAAAGAAAGGTACTCCCCAGGCTGCCATCGACGCCGGCATGGCTATCCAGAGGAAGATAATGAAACCGGCTATCATTGCACCTTTAAGCATCTTCGGAACAATGATATGGGGAGTTGTTATCTCACTGGTGGTTGGCGTGTTTGTCAGGAAAGAAGGAAATCCCCTGGCCGATACAACGGAGAATTAAACTGAATCCGTTTCTCATGGATCTGTCTGTTGTTGTTCCCGTATATAACGAAGAGGAATCTGTTCAGGAGCTGTCTGAATGGATAGAAAGGGTATGCAAAAACGCCCTTCTCTCATTTGAGATCATCTTTATTGATGACGGCAGTTCTGATTCCTCATGGGATAAGATAAGGATACTGGCAGGTAACAAACAATTTATAAGGGCATTCAGCTTCAGGCGAAATTATGGCAAAGCAGCAGCGCTTCATACCGGATTCAGCGAAGCAAAGGGCGATGTGGTAATAACAATGGATTCCGATCTTCAGGACAGCCCCGACGAGATACCGGAACTCGTAAGGATGATAAGACAGGAAGGATTTGACCTGGTATCGGGTTGGAAGAAGAAGAGATATGATCCCCTGCTGAAACGTATAACGAGCAAGTTCTATAACAGTACTGCAAGATGGTCCTCCGGGATCAGGCTGCACGACTTTAACTGCGGACTGAAAGCTTACCGGCTCGAGGTTGTGCAAAGCATAGAAATTTTTGGCGAGATGCACAGGTATATACCCATGCTGGCCAGGGAAGCCGGGTTCAGAAAGATCGGGGAAAAGATTGTTGAGCACAGGCCCCGCAAATATGGTGTAACCAAATATGGATTCGACAGGTTCATCAAAGGCTACCTCGATCTACTGACAATAGGTTTCATAACACGGTTCGGTAAAAATCCGATGCACCTTTTCGGATCGCTCGGCACACTGATGTTCTTTATCGGATTTTTGATGGCAGGTTATCTCGGTGTCCGTAAAATATTGTTTATCAGGCAACATCTACGAGCTCCCCTGGTGACCGACAGTCCTTATTTCTTTATAGCTCTTACAGTAATGATAATAGGGTCCCTGCTTTTTCTCACCGGCTTCCTCGGCGAGCTCATTAACCGTACCTCATCAGAAAGGAACAAGTACCTGTTCAAGGATAAGGTGAATATCTAAGCCAACCGGCAATTATCAAAGACATCCAGGATCGCTTTGGTCATTTTATCCCAGGAGAATTTTTCCTTTGCCCTTCTTACACCCTCCGTATAAGCCTCTTTCCGGTTATTTTTAAAGTAATCCAGGATGGCTTCAGCAATTGCTCCTGCCTCAGGTTTTACTACATAGCCGCATTTCCTGTCCGCGACAATCTCCCTTAGTCCTCCTGCATCCGTAACAAGCATCGGTTTCTCAAAATGATAGGCTACCTGTGTCACACCGCTCTGGGTTGCTGACCTGTAGGGCTGAACAATCAGGTCCGAAGCGCCGAAGAAAAGCGCGACCTCCCTGTCACTGATAAAATGATCAAATAGTATTATTTCATCCTCAAGGCCATACTTCCTTATAAGCTGCCGGTACGGAGCATCGTTCTCGTAAAACTCCCCTGCTACTATCAGCTTCAATTTTATTTTTCTCAGCCTGAGGTCAGAGAAGGCATCGATAAGGAGATCAAGCCCTTTGTAGGCCCTTATAAATCCGAAGAACAGCATATAAGACGTATCTCCGGACAGGTTAAGAGCTGTCAATGCCTCTTCCCGGTTGACAGAATTTCCATAGTTATCGAAAAGCGGATGTGGAGAGAGTCTCACGGGAATACTATCCCTGAAAGATTTAAGGTCATCCTGGACAGTATGCGACATTACTATCGCTCCATCAATGGCAAAGGTAAAGTACTTCGTTAGGATCTTATCGCCGGGCCTCTTTTCGTGCGGTATTACATTATCAAAGATACATATCACTGCCGTATGTTTATTCGACTTTGCTATTCTGGCCACAGTGCCGAACGATGGTCCGAAAAAGGGTAACCAGAATCTTAACAGAAGGATATCCGGTCTGGCTTTTTTTATCCTGTAACCCACTGATATCCAATTGAAAGGATTTACTGAATTCAACCTTCTCTCAATCCTCACGCCGACCGGTGGAGGGGCATCTGTAAGCTGTGTCTTTCCGGGAAAGAGAAATCGAGGATACTGCAATCTGAACGTGATAATTTCAATACTATGTCCCCCGGCCAGGAATTGCCTCGCCAGACGGTCATTGAAGGATGCAGGGCCTCCCCTGTAGGGATGGGCAGGTCCGAGTAGGATGATCTTCATTATCTTTATTAAGGTAATGTAAAAATATAAAAACCTTAAACAAGACAAAAAGGAAGAGGAATATAATAATCAATCACATACAGATCTTACTCCTTCACCCTGGCAATGTCGATACTTCCCTGCAGTCTTTTCACCATTTCCTTCAATTCAGCCAGCTCGTCCAGTTCTGATCTGAGGCTGTTCAGTTCAGCTTCCAGGACCTCTATCTTCGATTTCTGCGACTCATTAGCTTTAACCAGTTCCTGTATGGCTTTTATAGCAACTATCTGGGAGTTCCAGGCATCGAGCTGTAGCACCTCATCACTCTGACCCTCAAGATATTCACCGCTGCCCTGCACCGAACCGGGAAAAACCTCACGGTATTCCTGGGCTATAAAGTTATAATATACCTTATCCTCAATTACAGGATTCATTATACGCCATTCATCGGAATACCTGAATTTAACAGGATGAAGCTTCATAATAATATCCAGTGCATCCTCAATATCTCCTATATCGGTCTTGATACGGCTGTCGGAATTTGCCAGCCAGCTACCAGCCGTGGTTTTTGAAGCATTGCCATTGACTTCCAGGGCATTGGCATTTATACCCCGTCTAATTCCAAGACTGCCGTTTATCGTGACGATTTCATTGTCAAATTCACCATAAATAAGCGGGTTCATACTGTTACCCTCAATATAAAGCCGGTTGCTGTAACTGCCTGAATAACCCGCCTGGTAGCCTATCAGGATGTTATTGGTTCCTGTATTGAATGCCCCGGCGAGGTTTCCTATCATAATATTCCGGTCACCAGAGGTATTATGTGTTCCTGCACTGTTCCCTATCAGGATATTACTGTTACCGCTTGTCTTACTTTCACCTGCACCGGAACCGATAAATGTATTGTAATTGCCCGATACGTGGTGTATACCTGCAAATTTTCCCAGGAAAGTATTATATATACCTGTAGTATTATCATAACCTGTCCTGTCGCCTATAAAAACGTTACTATATCCTGTGGTATTTGCTCTACCGGCCATAAAACCAAGGAAAACATTATAATTCCCACTATATGAAGTTGTTCCTATATTACTATATCCAGATTCAAAACCAAGGAAAACATTATATAAACCGATTGTGTTTGAATAGCCGGCCCTCGTCCCGATAAAGAGATTTTGCCTCCCGGAGGTATTATTATAACCGGCTGAATCACCTACAAAAATGTTGTTAACCCCGGTTGAATTATAATATCCGGCTCGATAACCCAGGAAGGCGTTCTTTGTACCGGTCGTGTTGTAATAACCTGCAAGGGTTCCCATAATAAGATTCTCGTCACCTGTTGTATTCCTGTAACCGGCGGCATAACCCATAAAAATATTATTAGTACCTGTCGTATTGCTATACCCTGCGAAAGGACCAAAAAATGTATTATAGGTACCGCTTGAGTTATTTCGTCCGGCATAGTAGCCTATGAAGGAATTATAGCTTGCATCATTTGTATAGCCCGCATAGTAGCCAAGGAAGGTGTTATACGATCCTGACTGGTTATTATAACCGCTCCTGGTACCCAGGAATACGTTGCTCGAACCTGTTGAGTTTGCAAAGCCTGAGTAATACCCCATAAATGAATTATAGGTTCCTGAAGTATTCGAATAGCCTGCCCGGTAACCAATGAACGAATTGTAACTTGCATTGTTTAAATACCCGGCCTGGTAACCCATGACAGTATTATAACTACCTGTCAGGTTGGAATATCCGCTCTGGGTGCCAAGGAACAGGTTATTGCCTCCTCCTGTATTGGCCACACCACTCTGATTTCCAATGAAAACATTATTTCCACCGCTGGTATTTGCCCTTCCCGACAGGTATCCCATGAAGGCGTTACCTGAGCCGCTTGTATTATACCTGCCGCTCTCAGTTCCAAGAAAGACATTATTGCTGGCATTATTTGTGCTGCCTGCATAATTGCCAAGAAACACGTTATTTCCTCCCGTCAGATTACTAACGCCGCTTTGGTTTCCTATAAATACATTATTGGATCCGGAAGTATTTGCCAGCCCTGCCTGGTAACCCATGAAGGCATTGTTGGTACCTGAAGTGTTATTCCTGCCGCTCTCGTTACCCAGGAATACATTGTAGCTGGCATTATTGGTATAACCTGCAAAATAGCCCAGGAAAACATTACTGTTTGCATTTGTGTTGGAATATCCTGCCTGGTATCCCAGGAAAGTATTATACCTGCCGTATGTATTGCTCCACCCTGCATTATTACCTATGAATACATTAAAAGAAGCTGTATCGTTATTGTAACCTGCCTTATATCCCATGAATACATTCCTGCCTCCGCTGGTGTTACCCTGACCTGTCTCATAACCAACAAATGAGTTGTAAAGACCCGAGATATTAGATATCCCGCTCCTGTGCCCAATAAAATAGTTTTCGGGTGTCAGCGAGGTGAAAGGAGTAACAGGGCCCTTGGCATCACTGAATCCTCCGATCGAGAACCCTCCTTTTTTCCCCTTGGCAGGAGTATCGCTGACGTATACACGCGTACTGTCACGTGTAACACGAAGATATTCCTCATTCGCAGCCTTTGCTTCGTTGAAACCTCCAATGGAAAAACCGCCTTTCTTCCCCTTTGTTGACGGTTCAGCACTGACATATACACGCGTACTGTCCGGACTGATCAACAGGTAATCGTTTGTAAGCCCTTTGGCCTGGTTAAAACCACCGATAGAGAATCCCCCCTTGGCTCCTTTTACCAGGGGATCATCATATATATATGCCCTTATGCTGTCTGCACTCACAAAAAGAAATTCCTGCGGCCCGGCTTTTGCAGTTCCAAATCCTCCGATAGAAAAGCCTCCTTTTGCTCCCTTGGCATCACCGTCATCCACGTATATCCTTACTCCTTCATTATATACTGCAAAGACCGTCTGACCATCCTTGTTCCTGACCTCAAAAAGAGGCTCCTCCATATCACTTGTCGTTCCTGCCACACCAAGCTTACCTACCGGGCCATCCAGGTCTTTTGCAACCATGGAATACGGAACAGTCCAGAGCGGCGATGCACCCATCGTTTTCCACCCGTCATGATCAATCTCAACCATTATATATTTAGGCGTCACTGTCCAGTCTATATCACTGAAATTGTCCACTCCTGCGGTCCTCGTTCCCGTACCAACCACTAATGAAAATAAACCCAGTTCATTCGGGGTAACCGACGGATGTTCCTCCTGCCAGAAAACAGTTCCGCCGGAAGATTCCGACTGGATTGTTATACGAACCGGCAGAGGTGTTGTGATTGGTGCGGTGCCATCCCTGGCAATCGCCTGGTAATTAAAACCCTGGGGTACCTGTCCTTTAACATTGGAGAAAGTGAAGAAGGCAAGAATAACGGTCAAAATGATGAATAACCTGGTACAAACAAGCTGATGACTTTTTTCAGCTGATACCGATATAGACCGGTATAAATTTTCGGGGAAAATTGCTTTCATAGTTGTATGTATAAGGATTAAACTTTTTTGATCAGTAAAATAAGTTCTGATATGCTTGTTCGCACTCATTAAAAAGTGCTAAAAATGATGATATAACTACTACTAAATGATATATATCACAATGATATATTCATCACTTGCACGGGGAATTCCGCTCAAATTCCCTGCTCAACTTGCAGTGGGATCACTAAGGGATCAACCTTTATACAAAGATACACCTTTTAGAAAAACAGGGTACCGGATATGGAACAATAAGGTCAAACGGATTGTGGGGCCCCTGTCAGCCGTGCCTGTTCAGGAAAAGAGATCAGCCGGTTTTAAAGGAGACGGTCGCTTTACATAGAATAAATCATCCATTATTCTTGCCAGGTGAAGGAAAAATATGTTGTTCCTGATTCCTGTCCCAAATAAAATATATCCCGCAGATCCCGCAGATGCGCGCAGATCGCTTCTGCGTAAATCTGCGCGATCTGCGGGATACTAACAGGTAATGCCTTTTATTTCATATTATCATACTTTGCCTGGAACCTCCTGTAAAGCTGCTTATGCTTGTTATCGAGACTGACGCTTCGTCCCGTTATATAAGCGAGCTCCACGTTATTGGTCCTCATGTCAAGCAAGTCGCCGGTTGACACTACTATATTGGCATCTTTCCCGGTCTCCAGGGTTCCTGTCCTGTCATCTATACCCAGTATCTTTGCAGTGTTGATTGTTACCGTCTGGAGAGCCTCCTCCTTTGTTAAGCCATATGCAACAGTCTGCCCGGCCACAAAAGGAAGGTTGCCATAAGCCTGCTTTGAATAGGTTAGCCCGCAAAGGATACCTGCCTCATGGAACATGGCGGCCAGCTTAAATGGCATCCTGGTATCGCTGTAGTCATACCTGGGCAGGCTCTGTGGATTATCGAGAAGTACCGGGATATTATTCTCCTTCAGGAAATCCCTGACGGACCATGTTGATTCATCAGCCCCTGCAACTACCATTTTCTTAACACCATACCTCTTACCGAATGAAACAGCAGCCATTATTCCTATTGGCTCACCAGAGCTTATGAATAATATCTTTGAACCATCGAACAAGCCTTTAAGGGACTCCAGCCGCAGGTTTACATTTTCAGGGTGCTCCATAGCGGCATAGGCAACGGCATCGGTAAACATTTTCTCAAGCAACTCCACATTTCTGTCGTAGCTGCTTGTGGCCGACGAGCCAGCCGGAGCATAAGCACCTCCCCTTCTGCCTCCTGCCGATGAGCTCCTGGGCCAGCCCAGCTGTATGCCGTTATCCATGCTGTAAGCGGCATCCTGCCAGTTCCATGCATCAAGCTGAACAACGCTTGAGGTACCTGGCAGAAGCGATCCGTTTGGCACGATCTGCGCAAGTAGAATGCCATTTGACCTGATAACAGGAAGCACATGGGAATCGGTATTATATGCAACTATCGCCCTTACATTCGGGTTAAGCTCACCTATCTCCTGGTCGTCAGATGCCACATCCACTCCACTGCCTATTTCAACCAGTCCCAGACTGGTATTTGGAAATATGAGACCGGGATAGACCTGTTTACCTGTAACATCAACAAGCTCCGCTGCACTCCTGTCACCCTTATAATCGGCCGATTTACCCACCCAGGTTATCTTACCCGCTGTAAATGCAACAAGGCCGTTCTCAATAACATCACCCGTTCCGGTGTGGATCGTTCCGCCTGTCAGTATCACCGGCTTTTTCTGTGCAGGTGCCACTACCGGACTTTGTGCCGCTGCCCGGATCAGACAGGCAGTCAACAGCATTACTGAAATATATATAGTCTTCTTCATCGTCTTGAATTATTAGTTGAATTACTGGCTGTCGGCTGGGATGACTCCCTTAAGATATTTCCAATGATCCTGTTACGTTCATTGTCTATCTGTTCTTTCATTTTTGCATCCTCCTCCTCGTCGAAATAGATGGTGCCGTCAACCATTGTCTTGCTGGCGCGTGCATATACGGAAAGAGGATTATCGGTCCAGAGCACAAGGTCTGCATCCTTCCCTGCTTTTATACTCCCTATCCTGTCGTCGAGGTGCAATATCTTAGCCGAATTAATGGTAACCAGCTTCAGGGCCTCAGTTTCCGGTATCCCGCCGTACTTAACTATCTTTCCCGCCTCCTGGTTAAGCCTTCTTCCCTGTTCAGCATCATCTGAATGGATACAGGTCAGTACTCCCTGGCTTAACAGCATGGCTGCATTATAGGTGATACCCTCATAGACCTCATATTTATAATCCCACCAGTCGGAGAAGACTGAAGCAGCAGAACCATTGGCGGCTATCTGGTCGGCGATCTTGTAACCTTCATTAAAATGGATAAGGGTGTTGACCTTCACGCCAAAATCCTTTGCCAGGTTCATTATCATCGTTCCCTCCGACTGCTGGTAGGTGTGACAGGTAATAAAGCTTCTCTTTTCAAGTACATCGACTATGGCATCCAGCTCAAGATCGCGCCGCGGAGGGATTTTTCCCATCCTGTCGGCAGGTTTCATGGCATTCCATGTTTTCCACTGGTCATTATAGTCAACTGCCCTCCTGTAAGCATCTCTTATTATCTGTTCAACACCCATCCGTGTATTGGGATAACGGGATGTTGTCCTCTTGACATTTTCTCCAAGTGCATGCTTCAGGAAACCTACCTGGTTGTCCACTTTTAACTCTTCGGCATTATGTCCCCACCTGGTCTTTATAATTACCGACTGTCCGCCAATTGGATTTGCAGATCCGTGAAGGGTATGAACTGTCGTCACACCTCCTGCAAGCTGCCTGTATATTGTCTCATCTTCCGGATCGATCACATCGCTGCAACGTACCTCTGAAGTGATGGCCTGTCCCATCTCATTGGTCGCATCGAGGGCAATATGAGAATGTTCATCGATGATACCCGGTGTAAGGTGCATCCCCGTGGCATCTATCACCCTTGCCCCACCGGCTGAGAGGTTCTTACCTATCTTCGAAATCTTTCCTTTCACCACAAGGACATCGGTGTTCAGAAGCCTGCCCTCCTTCTCGCTCGTCCAAACGGTTGTATTCCTGAACAGGACATCCTCCTGTTTTGGAAGTTCACTCCTGCCATAAGCGGTAAAGGGATAAATTACGGAGCCCGGTTCCTTCACGGGAGACGAAGGACGTCTTGACCTGCTGTCGGGTTCTGTTTTGTCATTAGTATAAGTTGCTTTCCAGGATATCCATTTGCCATTGTCGAGCTGGCCCTTGCCCTCAATATCTTTCCCTGAAAAATAACCTGTCAGCCTGTATTTCATGCCCGATCTTTCAAAGGTAACACTCACCAGGTCCTTTTGACGGGTAAAGGTCGCCCCACGTATCTCAGATGAATCGCGGGTCAGCTTTATTGACGGCTTATCGACGGTACCTGAAATTACCATCGTCAGGCTGGAGGTATCTGCTTTAAGGGAATATGTTCCCCTTATATCTGTCAGGCGCAGGTCAACAAGCCTGTAGGGAACACCCTGCACCCAGTTCTCATAGATAACACAATCATCTTTGAAGATGTCGCCCGACGTGACAAGTATGTTGGCAATCATGTTTTGCTTCACTGCCCCTACAAGATCCGTTGCGCCTATCATGGCTGCAGGTGTTGCGGTAAGAGCTTTAAGAGCCTCTTCTTCCTCCAGGCCGTATTTAACAGCTTTCCTCAGGTTAGGAAGGAAGGATGAACGTTGCCTCAGGTCCGACGACGTTAATGCGAATGTCAGACCGGCCTCCGATACCCTTGCAGGATTGAAAGGAGCCAGCTCGTAGTGCTTCAGCGCAGCAAAGGATACCGATTCGGCATCGTAGGGATCCTTCACATCGGGAGCTTCCGGAAAGTTGAGAGGAATGATAAGTCCGTTGCCTGCTTTCCTGATATCATTCAGTGCCTGGTATTCGTCGCCGGCACCTTTAACAATATAATTTATTCCGAATTCCTTCCCTATATTATCGGCCCGCATGATCTCGAGCTTGCCCGACACTTCACATACCTGTGGCAGCGACAGGTTCGCATTGCAGGCTTCCAGCCCCTCATCCTCGAAGTATCCGGGGGGAAGCTGCTTGTACCACTGTGCATCATAATTGACCTGCCTGAGCAGCGCTATTATGCCAAACTGCGATGCCGGGTAGGGATCGGAGGAACGGCTTCTTCCAAGTGAATAGTTGGCCGATGTCCTGTTTTTGATCACCATGTTATTGGCTTTTCCCTCACCGGTGCTCACCAGTGCCGATGTGCCCCTTGCTATGCCGGTGGCTTTAAAAGCTACCACCGAGCCAAAGCCTGCCTGCCGGTATTCGGAGGCTGTCCTGGCATCAGGGATGAACTCATCTGTCATGTCGAATGAGGCATGTATCCCGTCGTTCCAGTAATCTGCGATCCTTGCTTCAGGTGATGCTGCAGAGGCTGATCTGCCCGCCTGCGCCGGATTATAAAAAGCTGCCATAGGATTTGCATCTGCCGCAGATGTTGATGCCTTGATACCATAGTTACCGGCATAGACATCGATAAACGACGGGTAGACCGTCTTTCCCGTAAGGTCGTAGACAATGGTGCCTTTCGGGAAGCTAAGGTTTTTACCGATTGATTCGATCCTGCCACCGGTGATCAGCAGGTCGGTGTTTTCAAGTGTGGTCTGGTAATCGACCACCACACGGGCATTTCTGAGCCCGTACATATCCGCTCTTTTATCACTCACCCCGACAACAGGAGCATTATCCTGCTGAGCATGGAGGTGAGCCGATAAGATGAGTAGAATCAGGCATAGGGTTTTTCGCATAGTTGTTAAGATTTGGGTTAAGATATGTTTAGAGATTTATGTTGCAGGGTGTGGGACGTAGGGTGTGGGACGTAGGGTGTGGGACGTAGGGTGTGGGACGTAGGGTGTGGGGCATCCGGCGTGGAGCGTCCTGTGTCTTGTGTCTTTCGTATCCTCGTACCGTTTCACCATTGCGCCGTTGCGCCGTTGTGCCTTTATGCCTTTGAGCCGTTCTACCCCTATCCATACAAATATTCATTGAGATATTCATACTCCTCCATAAGCCTTCCCTTCTTCAGAATAGTAGCCCGTTCGATCATAGGACTTTCAGCGCCGGCAAGAAGATCAGGTAAAGCGCTTACCATCAGCTGTCTGCCAAAGTCGGCAGAAGAATCACGCGGCAGCTCGCATGGAAGGTTATCGACGGCCATCACGGTGATATTGGATGGTGAGGAGAAGGCCGCTTCCTCGCTTCCGGATCCGGGATTGTAATCATAGAAAGGATCCTCTATTGTTGTGGCTCTAGTTGTTGAGGCGATAGGCCCGTTGATATCGCAGCTTATATCGGCTATCACCGAGATCCTGAAGCCGGGTTTATTCATATCCACGTTAGTGATAAAAAGCGGGGACCGTGTATCCCAGTAATGTCCTGTTATAAGTATATCTGTTACTTTTGTGTAGGGTGCGAAGCTTGATTCATACTCCATGGGATATTCAAAGAAATGGCTGAACCTGAACTCTTCACCGTTCTTATGTCTCACATATTGTTCCGGTCCCAGCAGGCAGAACTGCGGGAGCTCAGACTCTCCTGTAAGGAACTCATCCGGGCTAACCTGCCTGACACCTGCAGTCTCCAGTGTCTCCTTTGCTCCGTTAGCCACACGGCCCTTGCCTGTTACCAGTATTTTCAGTCCGGGAATAAGCGTCACCTGCCGCAGCCCCTTCCACATTTCGTTTAGGTCGCGGCACTGCCATGCCGGTTTAAGGTTGAATTTCCCTGTTATTATCCCGCGTGCCATAAGGCCGTTATAGGCTCCCACTATGCCTGCCCAGCGCCCAAAGGCCACCACTCTCTGACCTGTTTCCGTTGCCAGGCATTCATAATCGATGAGTGTTATCTTCTTTTCAGCCATCTTCCGGAACAATTCCCTGTTATATGACTGTTGCTTTGTCACATGAGGGAAGAAGAGGTATGTCTTACCGGCTATCAGGGTGTCTTCATCCACCTCCTTCACCCCCATAAGAATGTCACATTCGGAAAGGTCTTCCTTAACTGCTATGCTGAGTGATTCATATTCTTCATCGGTATAAGCCCTTAATTCTGAGGGCTGGACAAAAAACTTAATATGAGGAAAAAGCTCCTGCAGTCCTGCAACCTGTGACGGTATCAGGGGCACTCTCCTGTCGGGAGGGTCCTTTGTTTCCCTGAGGATTCCTGCTTTTAATATCTTCTCCATGCAAGGCCTGATGAAAAATGATAACCTGCGAATATAATAATTCCGATAACATTTCCTTTGTATGATCCCAGGTATAAAATGACTTCAGCCACTAACACACAGGTGATGATCTCCTAACATCTTCTTAATTGCACCCTGCCACTTCGTGGCTGTCCCCCAATTGAACATCCTGCCACTGATTATTTGCCCCCTGCCACTTCGTGGCTGTCCCCCTGAAGGGGGACTAAATTCTGCTACTTATATACTTAATATTCAGCGTATTAGCTGTTGTGTTTGAAAGTCCGACTATACAGGTCAGGGGGATAAAAAACAGGTTACCGCATGGTGCCTATCCTCACCATCACCACTCCCTGCGCAGGGACCATTGCGGAAAAAGTCTCCCTGAAGTTCCCTATATCTTTCTGCCTCCATGCATCTCGTACCTTCTGCTTCCCTTTCATCCCGATCTCGCTGAAATCTATGCTTAGCTGCGCCGGGTTAAGTCCCCTGTTAAATAATCCGACAGCCACTGTATTATCGCGAAGCTTTTTTATCATTACGAACTGTTCCTCATTCCTGCTAATGACCAGACCTCCTTCTCCCAGCGGATCCTGGTCTATCTCAATAAGCTCAGGGTTACACAGTACATTCAGTGTAAACTCATCCAGTTTTGTCATATCACCGCTGTAGATAAGTGGAGACGCCATCAGACACCAGAGCGACATATATGCATACTGCATCGAGGCAGGCATGGATACCTGCTCGGGGACACCCATCTTACGGGCATTTCCTATCCACCCTATCTGTATATAATCGGGATCATTCCATTCACCCGGTTTCGAGTATTCCCTGTGCTTGCTGTTCTCCAGTGCCACGTCAAAGATGCGGTCGAGCTCAAATCCCAGGTCGCCGGCTGTTCTCCAGCAGTTACCACCCACTTCTCCTCCCCATTTCCATACCTCTCCCATCCCGTACTGGCAGAGATTAAAAACGATATCCCTGTCCTGGTGCTTCAGGATGTCCCCCATCAGAATGTAAGGCTTCTTATATGCTTCAAGCGGAAGAGTTTTCTGGCCCGGATTTTCTGCATTTGCTATCCTGCCATAGCTGCACCAGTCGTATTTGAGAAAATCAAATCCCCATTCAGCAAACTGCCTGGCATCCTGTTCCTCATGACCGTATGCACCGGCAAACCTGCCACAGGTCAATGGTCCCGGTGAGGTGTACAGGCCGGTTTTCAATCCCAGGCCATGAACATAATCAGTCAGGGATCTCATGTCAGGGAAATAAGAATTGGGAAGGATGTTTCCTTCATCGTCTCTAAGCGGACCTACACGTCCTGGATCTTTGTTTTCCGGGGCATTCATCCAGCAGTCGTCTATGTTCACATACTGGTATCCCACATCGGCCATACCGCTGCTTACCATTATATCAGCAGCCTCTCTCATCATTTTGCCGGTAATCCTGTCGTAATGGGCATACCAGTGGTTATAGCCCATAGGTGGTGTAAGGGCCAGCTTATCGCCAGCCACTATTGTAAGCATTCGTTTGTCTTTTCCTGACTTATTCTTTGCTTCTATTTGCAGTTCATATTCACCTTTTACCGGTGTTGTCCCCGTTATAATACCTGTTGAGCTGTCCAGCATCAACCCGTCCGGCAATCCTTTCACTGAGAATTGCACTGGCCGTACTCCCTGGCACGGTATGCGGTACAGGAACGGGTTACCGGGACGGCAACCATAAACCAAAGGACCATTTATCCGGGGTTTACTCACGGGAGCCGGGGTAAGCAGCCCGTCTGCATCAAATGGATCATAGATATCACCTGTTGTACAGGAGAAAAGTGAAAGGATAAATAACAGGAACAGTGCTGTCACTGCTATTCCTGAACAGTTTTTCAGAGTATTCATAATCAGGGTGAATTAGGTTAAGCGTATTATCAAAGTTATCAAAATATAGCTTACAGGCTCTTATGTCAATTTCATATTCCTGAAAATCGCTTATTCATTATGCAGCAATATTGTAACTGTGTCAGGTGTCAGGTGTCAGGCATCAGGCATCGGGCGTCGGACATCGGGTGTCAGCTATCTTTCGTCTGGTGCCTTCCGCCTGTCGCCGGTCGCCTGTCACCTGCCAACTTTTGTCTATTATCTTCCACTACTATTTCCTATCTTTATCGTCTGACTCACACATACCGGGGCTGACATGGTTTTGACAGCATGAGGGAAGGTATGTAAGCATGCAGTGTGTTGTGGCGCGTCACTTAAACAGTGTCACAAACGCATGGATATTTTCTTCAAATATTTTGATTTTTCATTATTCTGATCATAAAATTATTAAATAACATCAATTTTTATAAGAACAAGTCTATATTTATAAAAGAAACCATTAAACATGGTGACTGACCGGATTATTATTATTAAGAAAACATATTATGAAGAAAATTGACAGATTGATTTCAGTTTTGGTCCTCATCATGATCTTTCAGATTGTGAACGTGTTATCAGGCAATCTCACTGGACAGGTTCCTGACAAATTACCCAGGAGTACACCCGAGGCAGAGGGTGTTTCCTCTGCGGGTATAATAGATTTTATTAATGCTGTTGACACCGGCCGTCAGGAAATTCACAGCTTTATGTTCATAAGACACGGGAAGGTGATTGCAGAGGGATGGTGGAATCCATATGGGCCAGAATATAAACACCTGTTATATTCCGCAAGTAAAACATTTACTGCCACTGCCGTAGGGTTGGCTGTTTCCGAAGGCCTGCTAAAGACAAGTGATAAGGTTATTTCTTTCTTCCCATATTCCCTGCCTGATTCCATTGGCAGCTATATGAGAGACCTGACAGTCAGGGATCTTCTTACCATGTCTGTGGGACAGGAACAGGAACCAAGGGCGATGGGAGCCGGCGGTGACTGGATCTCCCTGTTCATTAGTACCGAACCTGATCATAAACCAGGGACGGTATTCAAATACAATAATATGGCCACTTTCATGCTTTCAGCCATTGTGCAGCAGGTTACGGGCCAGACAACTTTCGATTACCTGCTGGCACGCATCTTCAAGCCATTGGGTATCAGGGGAGCAGACTGGGATCTTAATCCCCAGGGCATTAACCTCGGTATGATCGGACTAAGGCTCAGGACAGAGGACCTGGCCAAATTCGGACAACTGCTCCTGCAGGAAGGAGTATGGAATAAAAAGCTGCTTGTCCCGGGGGATTGGGTAAGGGAAGCCACTTCATTTAAGATTATGACTCCACCTCCTGAGAACAATTTATCGCCCGAAATGAGTGACTGGTCACAGGGATACTGTTACCAGATGTGGCGTGGTAGAAACAATACGGTTCGCCTTGACGGTATGGCAGGCCAGTTCGTAGTTCTTATTCCTGAAAAAGATGCAATTGTGGTTATGACAGCAAATGCAAGAAATACCCAGGATGAAATGGATTATATGCATAACTATCTTATCCCGGCGATAAAGTCAGACAAACCGCTTCCTTCAGATCAGGCTAATTATTCCAATCTGCAAAAAAGACAACGTAATCTTGCCATTAAAGCGGCAGAAGCAGAACCCGGAATACCATTATTTAAGGAAAAAATATCGGGAAAAGAATTCCTGATCGACAACAATGATAATAACATCAG
>CAYQBZ010000024.1:8817-16204 GCA_964415855.1 uncultured Rikenellaceae bacterium | reverse complement strand
TATTGTCCGACCATTCCAGAAGTGCTTATATGATTGGGATTCCTGTTTCCCGTAATTATGTTTATTGCTCCGTCAAAAGCATTGGGACCGAATGATTTAGCAGCAGGACCACGCAGAATTTCAATTCGCTCAATGCTTTCAATGTCCACTGGAAGGTTAAGATTATGGTGTCCTGTCTGCGGATCGTTTATATTGACACCATTCAGAAGGATCAATACCTGATCGAAGGTTCCACCGTGAATACCGATGTCTGCCTGTGCTCCAAGAGGACCCCGTTGGCGGATATCCAATCCTGTGACATACGAGAGCAGATCATTTATGGACCGAGCCGGGGCACTCCCAACTTCAGATCTGGAAATAGTTGTAACAATACGTGCTACAAGTTGCGTTTGAACTGGCGTTCGCTCTGCCGTAACAACAACATCATCCAGTTTATAACTTCTTCCGGGCAGACTGTCATTGCTTTCCAGGATTTGAGATTTCGCAGGTATTGCTATGATACTATAAAAAAAACAAAAGAAGTAAAGTTTATTTAATATTTGCTGAATACGCAATACTGCAAAGTTGTTTAGGCTCAAACAGCTAAAATCCGTTCTTGAAATACTCGTTCCTGTCATTTGATTCATTAACAGTAATTTAATTGTTGAGAGCTATAAATATAATCTATTGGTAAAAAATCCAATAATATAAATAAAAATCAAGCTTACAGACCATTCTGTTTATAAAAGTCAATCCAACCAGCTATCAGATCCATTTAGAAATATTTACCTGATCCAGCTTGATGGAGGTCACAATGGATGTCTGTTGTGTAAATAAAATTCCACAGGAAAACGGAGACCATGAAGTACATAAGTCTAATTGTCCTTTTATGCCCGGACAACATCACAGGTTGTTTTTAGGATATTTCAACAGTTACCATAATGCCGTAAAAGAGGCAATAAAGACATATAATCCTTAACATTTTGAATGAGAATGTTCGAGCCATTCAGGTTGATTTTGAAGGTAATTACTTTCCCTGCCAGCTAAAATCAGATACCCTGGCTTACCTGATCAGGTAACAATTAACAGGCAATCCTTATTAACAGGTGATTAATTATTGATGTAGAACTGATTAAGCCAGTATTCATACAGACTAATATTGACTAAACGGTTTTATAGAAGGGATTCTGATTCATTTTTTGCATTATGGGTCAATAATATATAATTTTGGTTGAGTCATTGTATCCAAACAATATCTGAAAGCCAATTACTCTCAGGATTTAACATTTTGCATATTAATGCAACCTATGAATATTTTATTTTTATGATAAGAAAAATTACACAATGAAATTAAAAAATATACTCAAGAGAAAACTACTTGAAGGTCATTACGAACAACTCTTTAAATATGCAAACGACATTATTATTATTCAGGATAGTGACCTGAAAATAGTTGATGTCAATAACAGGGCCCTTGAAGCTTATGGCTATACAAGTAAGGAAATGTTGGGAATGGATATAAGTTTACTCTTAGCTCCATCAATACGTGAACAGATTCCGGAACTAAAGAAATATCTTGATGAAGTGGGTACTGTCTTTTTTGTGACGACCCGAATCAGAAAAGATGGTTCAGAGTTCCAATCAGAAGTTAGTGTCAGGAAAATTGAAATTGCCGGGAAGAAATACTACCAATCAATTGGACGCGACATCACAAAACGTGAGGAGGGAGCAAAGGCACTTCGAGAAGCAGAACTTAAGTTCAGAACCATTTTCGATAATGCCACTGATGGAATACTTCTTGCTCAGGAAGGAAGTCGAAACTTCTTTCTTGCCAACAAAAGAATATGTGAGATGTTAGGTTATACACAAGAGGAAATATGTAATTTAAATGTTAATGATATTCATCCCAAGGAAGCTCTTCCTTATGTCAGCGAACAATTTGATAAACAATTGCGGGGAGAAACAAGTATAGCATTAGATATTCCTATCCAGAGAAAAGATAGAACTACATTCTATGTCGATATAAATTCTAGTCCAATAAGCTTTGAAGGGGAAAAATATCTCCTGGGTATCTTCAGAGACATTACCGAGCGCAAGAAAGCAGAAGAGAAACTACGGGAAAGCTACACCTTTAGCGATTCTATACTAAAAACTATTCCGTTCGGTATGGATATTGTTGATGAATCTGGTACTGTTTTATTCCTGAATGATAATCTCAACAGACTTTTCGGCAAAGAAGCAATAGGGAAAAAGTGCTGGGAATTATTCCGGGATAATAAAACCCAATGTAGTGATTGTCCCCTGAGCAGAGGGATAAATATTGGAGAGACAGAGGTCTATGAATCTCATGGAGTCTTGGGAAACAGGATATTTGAGATACATCATTCTGGCATGATTTACGAGGGCAAAAAGGCGATGCTTGAAATTATTCAGGATATAACTGATCGCAAAAAGGATGAAGAGGAATTACTCCTGGCGAAGGCAAAAGCTGAGGAGAATGACAGACTTAAAACAGCATTTCTGAATAACATTTCACATGAAATTAGAACCCCTATGAATGCCATAGTTGGATTCTGTTCTTTGCTTAATGAACCCGATATTGATAGTTCTACACGTCAATCTTATATTGATACCATAATAAATAGCAGCGATCATCTTCTTTCAATAATTACAGATATAATTCATATTTCAAATATTGAAGCCAATATAGTTAAAATTTCCAGGGATGAAATCCATTTAAATTCCTTAATCAAGTCTTTGTCAGAACAATTTCTTCCTTTGTCAAATGAGAAGAACATTTCTCTTATATCAAAGCCAGGATTATCTGATATGGATTCAGTAATTAATTCTGACAGGACCAAACTGATTCAGATCATATCCAACCTATTGAATAATGCATTTAAGTTTACCCATAAAGGACAAATTAAATTTGGATATAAAGTAAAAGGGAAACTACTTGAGTTCTTTGTCTCAGATACGGGTTTAGGAATACTTGAGGAGAATAACCAGAAAATCTTTGATCGCTTTTACCAGGTTGAAGATCCAGTAACACAACTTTATGAAGGTACGGGACTTGGTCTTACTATCTGTAAGGCATATGTTGAGCTTTTGGGAGGTGAGATAAGAGTTACTTCAACACCGGGCGTTGGTTCAACTTTTTATTTTACGCTACCATTTGAAAAATCTGCAGATAAGGTCAAAATAGCTTTATCATCAATGAAGCAGACCGGATTTATTTTTCCTGAGAAAAAGAAAATTCTGGTTGCGGAAGATATTGATAGTAACTTCAAACTGATTGAATATTTTCTCTCCGGAGCCAATGTTGATGTAATGAGAGCATCTAACGGGAAAGAAGCAGTAAAAAAATGTCTTGCTGATCATACAATCGATATGGTATTAATGGATATTAAAATGCCCATTATGGACGGGTATGAGGCAACTAAGGTGATAAGGGAAACAGATAAAAATATCCCAATTATTGCTGAGACAGCTTATCCTGATAATGTAATTAAAGTAATTGACAATGGTTGTTCAGGGATAATTACAAAACCATTTAATAAAGAGGAACTTCTGTATACTATTAAAGAATTTATATAAAAAATCCGATAAATAGGTATTCAACATGCTCCCTGAAAAATTGAATTACATGTAATTTATACCGATTCTAAGCTATTCTGCCCCTGCAATTTCTAATTGTGTTGAAGTCAGTTGAGAAACTTTGGACTATTAACACGGTCCAGAGCATGACGTGCCTGGGGAAATCCGGGGGTTTTGCGTTTAAAAAACCTCTGTTTGAATAAATTAGGACCTTAGATATGGTTAATATTTGCATATTTAAAAAACTTGAGGTAACATTTCAACAGGGATTCTTATTAAACAAATAATTGGAGTTTAAGTAGGGACAATGTTATTATTGGATTATTAAATATTATATCATTAAACTTTCTTGATATGGATGCATACTGTGTTAATGAAATAGCTCAAAGTGACGGTGATCATGAAATTCATAAAATGAGCTGCTTATTTATACCAGAACCTGAACATAGATTACTCCTCGGGCTTTTTGATAATTGCCAGGATGCTGTAAATGAAGCTAAGAAAATATTCCCGATGACAGCAGATGGCTGCCACTTTTGTTGTCCGGAATGTGATATCAGGTAATGATATGCAATCTTTAAATAGTTATATGAGTCACTTTCTTTGGTTAGTATAAAAACAACTCTTCCAACAATAATGGACCGTAAATCAAGACATTAACGGGACTTCTCAAAATGCATGTAAATGCGGTAGTTGGTTACAGCATTGGAGAAATTATAGCGGTCAACAAGCTACTATATGTAGAGCTTCTGGTTGCTCAAGGACTGATTTAGCTGGAGCTCATGTCCAGAAGGATGTCACCTACGATAATAGTTGGTATATTGTACCCTTCTGCACTGCTCATAATCGAACAAACGAGTCTATTGAATTAGTTGCAGCGACTGTCTTAGTTTCAGCTAATAAAAAGTTGACTTGTGAAAGTTAATTATCCATGTAACTTAAAGCGTCTATTTTTACATAATTTTAAGAATATCATAAACCATATAATCAGGCCTTATTAATATGAGTACCTATATTTTTACATTAAAAGGTTATGACTAATATTATATTCCTGTTGCATATTAGGTATCCTAAATGTATTGTTTACAGTTAATTAACTGAAATGATTTTGAGTTTACACTTTTATTGTGTCGATGATATTCCTCAAAGCGATTGGTATCATGTAGTTCATACATGAAATTGTTCTTTCCTGCCAATATTTGAAAATCGTATACCACTCGGTTTGTTTGAAAACTCTCAGGAAGCAGTTAATGAAGCAAGGGAGCTTTTTGACAAGGTTGTTGCATGTCATTATTGTTGTCAGGAGAGCAATTTAAGATATGATGTTACCTAGATATGGATAAAACATATAAGAACTAATTGTAATATTAACGTCAATTAATATTCTATAATCCCAGATCAAATTTTATTTGCTGATTATTCCGCTTTAATTATTTCTGCAGGATTTATCGTTGCTGTTTTAATGGTATGATAAAAAACTACAAGCTGAGCAATAAGCCATGTAAGGAATATCGCTAAAATAAAATGCCAGGGGATTATGCCTGTGCCAAAAGCAAAAGCAGTAAGCCATTTACTCATCATGATCCAGGCCAATGGTATCGCAATTAGATTAGCTATGATAATATTACGTGAAATTTCAAGAGTTAGTAGTCTTATTATATTAGCAACTTCAGCTCCATGTATCTTACGAAGACAAATTTCTTTACTCCTGCGCTGATATGCATAAGAAACAAAACCCAGAACTCCCATACAGGCTATTAAAATAGCTGCCAGAGCAAAGAATATAAAGATTCTACCTAGTTGCAATTCTTTGAAATAAAGAGAATTAAAATGTTGATCAACAAAAGTAAGTTCTACAGGATACCCTGGGATTATATTATCAATACTGCTCCTGATATTCAACAATGTTTCCTCTATATTTTGACTTTCAAGACGTACATTAACAAGCGCATCAGGATCATCATTGATGATTTCAAGGGGTTCTATAGGATGATGAAGCGATTGAAAATTATAATCTTTTGCAATTCCGACTATCAAATTGCCATTCAGATCACATCCCAATCCCTTGCCATCGAAATATTTTTTATTAGCTGTTTCATTTATTATATAATTTCCTTTGTCTGATTCACTTGCAAGAAAATCTCTACCTTCCATGATTTGAATTCCGAGAGTGTTAACATAATCAGGATCAGCGATTTCAATATGCATCGTTATCCTCTCTCCATTATAGTCAAATTCCCATCTTTCAAATTGCAGGCGATAAGAACCATATGAACAGGATACATTTATTACGGATGGAATTTTCAACAACTCTTGTTTAAGCACATTTTTTTTGTTTGCGAGTTCATTATTCATTGGGAAATAGAGGAGATTGTCTTTATTAAAACCTATGTCTTTATTCCTTATGTACTTCATCTGACCAGCTATTGTCAGAGTCCCGATTATCAAGAAAGAAGCTACCGCAAATTGAATTATTGCCAAAGTGGATCTAATCAGAATTGCTTTTCTACCTGTAACAATCTCTTTTGATAATGCCTGAACTGTATTAAACCTTGAAATATGAAAAGCCGGATAAATACCAGATATAAATCCAATAAAAATTCCGCAAGCTATAAGCAGAGGGATAATTACCGGGTTTTCAAAATAGCCGATACTAATCACGGTATTCATAATCCTGTTAAAAACAGGTTTGATCAATTCAATTAATACTACTGCCAGATTGATGGCAATGATCGATATTATTATTGATTCAAAAATTATCTGACTGAAGATCATTTTCCTGTCTGCCCCCATTGTTTTCTTTATTGCAAGAGTATGAGACCTGGAGAAAGCCTGTGAGGTTGAAAGATTTATATAGTTAATCATTGCGATTAAAAGAATCGCAATTGCAAGAGCACTGAATATTTTAATAATGGATGGATTCCCCTGTTTGAAATAAAACCACTCTGGTTGACTAAAATACAGTTCTTTAATAGTTGATAATGTAAACTTAGTTTCTTTTAAATAATCTATATTTAGCCTCTCACCTTCAGACTGTGTTAAATTGTTGATTTTCATGATAACATCCTTCTTATCTGATCCTTTCACAAGCATAAGGTATGTTTTATAGTTGATCATTCCGTAATGGTTAAAAATATTTGGGAAATTCCTTAAGACAGGCAGACTGTTAAAGGAAATAAAAATATCACCTTTCAGGTGTGTGTTTGTTGGTAAATCTTCAATAACACCGGTTACTCTTAATTCAAATTCTCCGTTTAGCAATAAGATCTTTCCAAGTGGATCTTCTTCTCCGAAAATCCTTTGTGCAATTTTGTTAGTAAGAACAACAGATAATGGACTAACAAGGGCACTCTTACTATCTCCCTCGAAAAGTTTAAAATCAAAAAAACCGAAAAATGAGCTATCACATAATATTGCCTGATCAATATTTTCGTATCTGTCATTGTATTTTACAATACATTTAGGGACATCTGAAAATCGAAGGAAAGACTCTACATCAGGAATATTTTGTTCGATCATGGGACCAATTGCAGCAACAGTTGCAAGATATCTTGCCTTATCTTCAGATAGGAAAAATATCCTTTCATAGTTCTTATTAAACCTGTCTATCCTGTTTTCTGACTGGATATAAATTGTAAGAAGAATAGATAATGCAAGACCAATTCCTAATCCTATTATGTTTATTAAGGTATTAAGCCAGTACTTTTTGAATGAGCGGAGAACTGTAATGATTAATAATCTGATCATCTTAAAACGATAAAGTTAATGAATCAACAAGTGCTTTCAAAGGTTTGAAAGTTCCAGTAGAATT
>CAYQBZ010000024.1:0-8807 GCA_964415855.1 uncultured Rikenellaceae bacterium | reverse complement strand
CAACAAGATTAGTATAGCTAATAGAATGCCAAAATATTAATATCCACATAATCAGTATTTTAAGTTAATATAATAACTACCAGAAGTCTAAACTTTAGACTTTAAAGTCAAAATATTGGACGCAAAATAAAATTTTCATATATTGGAATAAAGAATTAATTATCATGCCCAGAGGTAGAATTTTGGTTGTAGATGACCATATAATTGTTCTGGAATCCCTCGAACAGATACTCGAATCTCATTTTGACAAGGTTATTACTTTATCGTCCACAAACAGGATACATGAATTTTTGGAAAGAGGTGATGTAGATGTTATTTTGCTCGATATGAATTTTTCTGAAGGATTAAATACAGGAAATGAAGGTTTATATTGGATAAAAACCATTCTTGAGTATGATCCTGAAATGGTTATTGTACCTATTACGGCATATAGTGATGTGAATCTTGCTGTTGAAGCGATGAAACTGGGTGCTTTTGACTTTGTAATTAAACCATGGAACAATGAGGCATTAATTGCAACATTGAAAAATGGAGTAAAACTCAGGCATAATTCATTCAAGATTAAAGAACTTAAAGAGACAAGAAGATATCATGAAAATAAGATATGTCAGTTTTTTGATCCCCTTGTCGGTGATTCCAAACCATTCAGGAAAGTCATGGATACTGTTAAAAAAATAGCTCCTACAGAAGCTAATATTTTAATAACCGGTGAAAGTGGTACAGGCAAGGAACTTATTGCACGTGAAATACATCGTTTATCAAATAAGAAGGATTCTGTAATGATAAGCGTTGATGTTGGAGCTTTACCAGACACTTTATTTGAAAGTGAATTATTTGGATATGTTAAGGGAGCTTTTACTGATGCTGATAAAGATAGACCGGGAAGGTTAATTATGGCAAATAATGGTACTCTGTTTATTGATGAATTAGGTAATTTATCTATCAGTTTACAAAAGAAAATCCTGACAGTCCTCCAAACACAGGAAGTTACTCCTCTTGGATCAAATTATTCAACTAAAATCAATATAAGAGTCATATGTGCAACTAATAAATCGTTAAAAGAGATGATTAGTGAAGGTACTTTTAGGGAAGATCTGTATTACAGGATTAATACTATCGAATTGGAATTACCTCCACTTCGTGAAAGAAAAGATGACATTGCTATTCTATCTGAACATTTTATTTCAGTTTTTGGTAAAAAATATAATAAGACATCTTTAAAGCTTAGTACACGGGCACTTGACAAATTATCATGTTATAGATGGCCAGGTAATATCAGAGAGCTAAAACATACAATTGAAAGAGCAGTAATCCTTAACGAATCAGGCATACTGGATGAGACAGATTTTTTATTCATCAATAATGAAGCAACGGATACAGGAACTCCAAGAACTCTCTCAGAAATTGAGAGAGATGCAATAAGAAATTCTCTTGAACGAAACAAAGGTAACGTGAAATATGCTGCTGTTGAGCTCGATATTGCGAGGCAGACTTTATATAACAAAATCAAACAATATAAACTCTAATCCTGTCATGTTATCATCCTTCAGGTTGCCATTAAAATTTCATTTATCCCTGTTAATAAGGTTATTGCTTTTATCCGGAAATATCTTCCTGCTGATATTTTTTCTTGAAAAAGTTAGAAATGAATACCTGTTTGTTGTGTTTGCCCTTGGATTGATCTTCATTTTACAGATATTTCTGTTGTACCAGTTTCTTATGAAAATAGAAAAAGTACTTGATCATTTTTTCAGATCTCTTATTAGTGATGATATTTCAGGATATTACACCAGTGATCATAAAACAAAGGGATTTGAAAAATTCAAGAGTTTGCTAAACCATATAAATGAGATTATCAGAGTAAGGAGTATTGCATTTGAGCAGGACAGAATACTTTTTAAAATGATAATAAATGAAGCTCCGTCGGGCATAATTTTATATGACAGTGAAGGGGTTGTGATATTACATAACCAGGTTTTTCTTAAGATGATCAATCTGCCGGCTATAACATTTGTTTCAAGTCTTGATAAATTAAAAAAAGGATTAGTAAATGACATAGACGAACTAAAACCTGGCAAGTCTATTACAACAAAGATATTTGTGGAAGACTATAATGAAGTGACTTTTGAATCCAGAATCCTCTTAATAAAGAAATCAATTGTTAAAAGAAATAACAGTACTTTATATCTTTTGACATTCAGTGATATTTCTTATGAACTGAACAAAAATGAGGTCGAAGCATGGCATAAACTAATAAAAGTGTTAACCCATGAGATCATGAATTCGATAAGTCCTTTGTCTGCTTTGAGTCAGAAGATTGAGATCATTGCTGAGGATGATAATTCTGAAGATAAGATGGATAAGATACTAAAAGGAATAAGGACAATTAAAAAATCGGGTGATTATCTGCTAAGTTTCCTTGATGAATACAAGAGTCTCAGTGACGTCCCTGAACCAAAATTCAGTAATGTTGTAATAAAAGATTTCCTTGAACACGTTATTTGTTTATTCAAAGGCGAGTTTTTTTCCGACAATATTGACCTGACGTTGGAGGTTAATCTGGAAGAGATGAAAGAATCCATGGATCCTGCATTAATGGAAAAGGTGATTTTCAACCTTCTTAAGAACTCATATCAATCAATAGGATTGGATAAGGATGGCGTCATTAAAGTTGCTGCAATAAAAGATGATGATTACAGAACAATAATGAGGATTGAAGATAACGGAAAAGGATTCACAGATGATATAGCTGATAAGATATTTACTCCATTTTTTACCACAAAGAAAAATGGATCAGGTATAGGGCTGAGCATTTCACGCCAGATAGTTAAC
This sequence comes from uncultured Rikenellaceae bacterium, assembly GCA_964415855.1. GTDB lineage: Bacteria > Bacteroidota > Bacteroidia > Bacteroidales > VadinHA17 > LD21. The sequence continues at coordinate 5,975 of CAYQBZ010000024.1, read as the reverse complement.
CTGCATAACGGTTCAATTACTGCTGTCTCACTTCCTGGAAAATCAACAATATTCACTATAAGATTATAGCGTTCAATTATTATGTTATAGCCCATTTTTATTCACAGGAGTAAATTGACTATGCCACCTGGTACTCAGGTACCACATCAGAGTCTTCTTCTACACCTGATATAACTTTTACTGTCCCTTGATGCGATTTCATCTTATCCAGCTTATCTGTCCATCAAAATACCTAAAGGCTGCTTTTTCATTGTTAAAGCATCTGCAAGGGTCCCTGCCAAATTGCTCATTGCTGGGAATAGATTTCCTTATACCATATCCATCATCCCGGATGTATATTTTACAAACCTCCCAATGGAGAATTTCGTCTGTAAATTCACCACCGATACCATATAGTGCAACCACATCATTCCTTTTAACCAATGTATATGGAAGGCCATTAAGCCTAAAGTTTTCTTTCAGTGTTTTCATATAAATCAGATTATTTAAATGACAAAGGACTTGTCATCTATATATTATACGAAATTCAATCAAAAGAGTTATATAAAACACAATAAATCAGCTATATATAATGGATTAAGCTAAGATTACATCAAGATGTTGCAGTTTCGTTGTTTCGCTTTCCAGTAGGTAATTTAACAATGCAACATGCAACAGTAAAATGTGGGACTTTGGGAACAGATTATTCATTTCTATTTGCATATTCATCAAAACAGGATGAAAATATTCTGAAATATCAGTCCCCAATTCTTCTGAATAAGGGATCTTGGGAGAACACTATAAATTATTGTTGCCAAAAAGATAATCAATACGGAAAAATCCCTACCAGCAGGATTTTTTCATGATAACTGAAATATAGTTAAAAATCAGGGTAACATTTTGAGGTTGAAGCGTATTAAACTGTAAATTGGTTAATGATTTTATTGTCAGGTATAATTTCCATGCTTTTATTTCAATTGGGATTTGAACAGTGATTATGTGACTGACGAGGCTGTGCGTTCTTTAACCAGCAAGTATGAGGAAACTTTGGAGAAGATTTCATGAAAAGTATTTTGACAGCTAACCTTGACAAGAAAACTCTGTGCTTTCTACCGGGACCTTGCACGCGCACAAAAATTTTAAAATTCAACAGCCATCCCAAATTACACACATTTACAAATCACACAAAGCCAACCCTATAGTCAAAACATGCAAAAGAGTGTAATTTGTAATTTATGGTAGTTAGTTGGGAAACGACTATTCCTGCATTTTCGCAAAAAGGGTTGCTTACTGCCTTTTTTCCATAACTTTGATTTTTTTACTTTATGAAGATTCTTGTAATTGAAGATGAACCTGAGATGATGGGATTGATAAAAAAATTCCTTGAAGATGAGAACTATGTTGTAGAAGTGGCTTGTAACTTTGGTTCCGGCATGGATAAAATTGTTTCCTTTGATTACGACTGCATCCTGCTTGATATTATGCTCCCCGATGGAAACGGACTAGAGTTATTGCAAGAACTTAAAAACCTCGATAAGGCCGATAGTGTTATCATTATTTCGGCAAAAGATTCGCTTGATGATAAAGTTAAAGGATTGAATCTTGGGGCAGATGACTACCTCACAAAACCATTTCATATTGCAGAACTAAATGCGAGGATAAAATCTGTGATTCGCAGGAAAAAATCAGATGGAAGAAAATTGCTCGAATTACAAAACGTGAAGATTAATATTGAAGAACGGCTGGTATTGGTAAACAATCAACCAGTAGATTTGAACCGCAAAGAATTTGATATTCTTATTTTTTTAATGATGAACAAGAACAGGATTGCCAGTAAATCGGCAATTGCAGAAAACATTTGGGGCGATTACATTGATCAGGCTAACGATTTCGATTTCATTTACTCGCAAGTTAAAAACCTGCGGAAAAAGCTTCGCCACTTCGATGCAAAAGTTGATATAAGCAGTGTTTATGGAATGGGATATAAATTAATCATTAAATGAAGCTGATAAATTATACTCTTCTGTTTTTATCGGCAATATTATTTTTCACTGTCAGTTTATGGGCAGTTCTCTTTTACTTTCAGCTATTAAATCAGGTTAAAACCACTATCGACGAAGGTCTGGCGAATTATAAAATTGTTCTAATTGACAAATTAAAGGACGATAGCCTTGTTGTCCAACAGAATGTTTTTATCGAAAATAATTACATCATAAAAAATGTAAGCGAAAATTATGCTCTACAGGTAAGAGATTCTTACAAAGATACCCTGATTTTTTCTAGCATTAAGAATAAAAGTTATCGGACCCGGTTGCTCACGACTGCATTTGTTGCAACTGATGGGGAATATTATGAAATGAAAGTGATTTCTCAGGAATTGGATAAGGGTAAATTAATCGAAGAACTTGCCACTTCATTGTTATGGTTATTCTTATTCCTATTCGTCAGCACCATATTCGTTAATAATTTTGTACTGAAAAAGACATGGAAACCCTTCTACAAATTATTAAAATACCTGAATGATTTTCGGCTCGGAAAGGATACGTTACAGGAACCATCTAAAACAAAGATCAGGGAATTCTCAATGTTGAATAAATCAATCCAAAAACTTCTAAAGACTAATATCGATATTTTCAACAGCCAGAAGCAATTTATCGAAAATGCATCTCATGAATTGCAAACCCCTTTGGCCATTGGAATTAATAAGCTTGAACTTCTTGCCGGAGAAAACGATTTGTCTCCCGATCATATCAGGGAAATTGGAAATATTATAGAATCATTCCAGCGACTTTCCAACCTTAATAAAGCTTTATTGCTACTGTCAAAAATCGAAAACAAGCAATTCATTTCTGAAGAGGAATTGAATTTCGATGAGATTTTTACAAGGATAATAGATGACTTTTCAGATTATACACAATACAGAAAAATAGAGATAAAATACACTAACGAGGAAACCTGGGTTTTAAAAATCAATATAGATTTGGCTGAGATGTTAATTATGAATCTTGTAAAAAATGCAATTGTTTATAACCGGCAGTGCGGAGAAGTTGTCATTAAATTATCATCTTCGTATTTTACAATTGAAAACACAAGTGACAATCCGACGATACTTACAGATAAATTATTTGAACGATTTAATAAAAACCCTAAAAGTAAGAGTTCAACGGGATTGGGGCTGGCCATTGTAAAGGCCATTGCTGATGTGGCAGGCTTATCTGTAATTTATTCCTACAACGGAAGGCATGTTTTTAAAGTTAGTTCATCTATGCAGTAGTTCATCAGTTACTCTTCATTTTTAAATCCGATTATATCTTCTGCTATCATTTCTTAAAATTCCAGATTCTTTCCAGATTCTTTCCAATTTCATTCCAGATTCATATCATTTCTTTGTGCAATCAAAAAAAAAAGCATGAAACGAATTATTGGATTATTAATATTAACCCTTTTTGCAGGAAATATATTCGCACAAGATATTAGTCAAAGAAATGTCCCTGCTGTCATTTTAAATGCTTTTCAATTAAAGTATTCGAATGCCACTAATGTTACGTGGGAACTGGAACAAGGAAATTACCATGTTAGTTTCGAAGTTAACTACAAGGATAATGAACTGGTGATGAATTATAAAGGAAATATATTAAAGCATCAGCAAGATTTATATATTAGCGAAATTCCCAAAGCCGTTCTGGAAACAATTAAATCCAAAGTGGCATTTTTTGATGTGAAGGATGCTGACAGATTTGAAGAGGGTAGCGAAATCAGTTACAGAGTCAAATTCGAAATTAGCGGAAAAAGTCATGAATTCTGGATAGATAATAAAGGGGAATTGCTGAAATATATCAAAGAATTAAAAGACAGTGAGGTTCCTGTTCAGGTTTTGAATGCAGCGAAAGCAGCTTACAATGGCTATGAGATTCGAAATGCAAATTTAACAGAGGAAAGCGGAAAAGTCATTTATAACCTTGAAATGAGAAAATCAAAAGTAAAAGTCCAATTACTTTTCAACCCCGACGGGAAAATCCTCGAAGTTAAAAACAAATAAAAGTAATCTTGATGAAATATATATTGATCAATACAATTATTATTATATCACAACTTATCTTTATTTCGAATAATACTAATGCGCAAGGTAATATCGAACATCTTACGTCTCTCAGTTTCTTTCTTGATTGTGACGATTGTGATTTTACTTTCGTCCGGCAGGAGCTCCCGTTTGTTTCATTTGTCAGAGATCCGCAACTAGCCAATGTCCATATATTTGTTACCAATTCAAACACAGGAAGTGGGGGAAATATGTATTATCTGAACTTTATAGGTTTGAAAGAATTCAAAGGTATAAATTATGATTACACATTAATATCCGAACAATCAGATACAGAAGATGATGTCAGAAAAGCTCTTCTTAAAATAATCAAAATTGGAGTCCTTCCGTACTACTCTAAAACCAGTTTAATCAATCAGATCAAAATAGATATTAACGATTCTGAAAATAAGAAGGCCGATGAAATAGTAATAGACTCTTGGAATAACTGGGTTTTCAGCACTGAATCGGGCGGCGAATTGAAGAAGGAAAAAAGCCAGAACGAATACTCTGTAAATATTAAAGCGAGTGCCGGGAAAACTACTGAAGAATGGAAGACAAAACTTGAAGCTTCCTATGAAATGAACCGGACAAATTACTTTAATAAAGGTGAGAAAATAATTAACAAACAGGATACGAAAGAACTTTCTACAGAATTTGTCAAAAGTATAACAAACAAATTGTCAGCAGGGGTTTTTGGAGATTACTTATCGCAAACATATCTTAATACAAAGAACAATTATAATGTATCTTCTGGTATTGAATACAATTTTTTTAACTGGGACGAGTGTAACCGCAGAACATTCTATATACGGTATCGTGCCGGTATTAACTATATTAATTACATGGAAGAGACAATTTATGATAAATTGGAAGAAACACTTTTCACCGAAATATTAGAACTAAAGCTTGAGTTAAAACAACCGTGGGGTGAAATATCAACAGGACTTGGAGGGAGCAATTATTTTCATGACTTTTCGAAGAACAGGCTTACCTTCGAATCTGATATTTCAATACGACTTTCAAAAAATCTGTCGGTATTTTGTGAACTTCAGGCCGATATGGTACATGATCAATTGTATCTTCCAAAGGGAGATGCCTCATTAGAAGATGTATTGCTAAAAAGACGGCAGTTAGAAACAACTTATGAATTAAGAAGTCAGCTAGGTTTCCAGTTTACTTTTGGATCAATTTACAATAATGTGGTTAATAAGCGTTTCTGAAAATAATTCACCTGGGGAAAGCATCATTTTTATGAAGACACTATGATATTTGTAAACACATTGCCAAAGCACCCCTTTATTCACCACACAACCCAATGTTTTGTCACAGAACTTTCAATTTTTGTTAGTTGAAGAATTTTAAAATTTATTGCCCCTGCGTGATTTAAAATTGATGCAATAGCATGCTTATTATCTTAACAGAACAGGAATGAAAAAAGACAAATCATTATATTATAACAAGACAATTTTCTGGTACCTAGAAAAATTAAGGCCTAGCCCATAACACGGACAATGCTAAAGGTAAGTTGTTTGTCATGCTTTTTGCTTATACTCCTGCCATCAAGACAATTTCGTTATGGTTATTGCACCAAGACACGCGCATCTGCCCGCTATTTAAATCTTTTACTGTGATAAATTTCTGGCTCCGAGATAAATTGTGGCGACACTGCGCCAGTGCCCTCCCGCAATTTCGTAACCGGGGATAAATTCATGGCTCCGATTAAAATTGTACCGCGATCGCGCCAGCACTCAATAAAATTTGTACCATGACGGCAAAAAGTGCGCCATACCCTCCTTGCACCGTGACAGCTTTCTGGCCCCGCTACCGCGGGGTAACCAGAACCCTGCCCGGATGCTGCGTCCCAAGTACAGGACAATAGCTTATTTCAGAGCGCATAACAGTAAAGCCATAAAAA
>CAYQBZ010000023.1:0-16332 GCA_964415855.1 uncultured Rikenellaceae bacterium | reverse complement strand
GGATTGTCTATTTTTACCGCCTTGCGATTAAAAAAGGATTGTCTATTTTTACCGCGTAGCGGTTAAAATACTGTAGATAAAGAGATTTAACCACATCCTTAATTCCCCGTAGGGGATACGGAGGAAACCCGATCACAACGAATATGTCTGTATCAGGTTAATCCCGTAATGGACGTTATTCAACATACAGGATATAATCCTATACGTCACCGCTGAGTAAACAATAGCATCTTAAAACTTGTTATTACATCAAAGAAACAATGCTATGACGAAAATAAAATCTGTGGCCACAATTCTTCAACCGCCTCCCTTCCATATGGTGGGAGACGGTTTCAGGGTACATAATTTCTTCCCTTCACAACCTGAGATCGGGCTGGATGGCATGAGCCCGTTCTTCCTAATGGACTATGGCTCAAAATGGAATGTTCCGCCCTCTGAACATCAAAGAGGTGTGGGCGTGCATCCTCACAGGGGTATAGAAACCGTTACCATTGCATATCACGGGAAAGTTGCTCACCACGACAGTGCAGGTAACAGCGGTGTTATCGGCGAAGGTGATGTTCAGTGGATGACAGCCGGAGGTGGCGTACTTCACAAAGAATACCATGAAAAGGAATTCAGCAGAAAGGGTGGAGTATTCCAGATGGTCCAGCTATGGGTGAATCTCCCGGCCAGGTTTAAAATGACTCCACCTAAATACCAGTCAATCGAAAACAAGGATATGACAAAATATATTCTTGAGGACGGGAAGAGTTTCATTGAACTCATCGCAGGAGATTACAAGGGATTAAAGGGCCCGGCATCTGCCTTCAGCCCGGTGAACCTTTTCAATGCAAAGCTCCAAAAAGGATCAAAAGCCGGATTTAGTTTCAGCAGCAGTAGCAATACCGGGATGCTTGTTTTGGAAGGAGAAATTAAGATAAATGGTTCCGGAACTGCAGTGGAGAACCAGTTTGTACTCTTCGGACACAATGGAGAAGATATCAGTATTGAAGCTCTGAAAGAGAGCATTGTTCTTGTTTTAAGCGGAGAACCTCTGCACGAACCCATCGCTCCACATGGTCCTTTTGTGATGAATACCCAGGGTGAAATAAAAATGGCCTATGAAGATTATTACAGCGGTAAGTTTGGATTCCTTGAGGACTGATTCACAACCTTAATTCCTTCCGGATTCTTATTAATAACTATTTTCATCTACTTTTAGGGAAATCCCTTAAATTGCCTGACAATGAATATGGAGAAAAAAGTTATAAAACCAGTCACATCAGTCTCGATGAGACTGGTGAAGAATGAGGACCTTAATCACCACGGGACCCTTTTCGCTGGACGCACAGCAGAATGGTTCGTGGAATCAGGATTCATCGCTGTTTCTTCACTTCTGGATCCCCAGAATCTTGTCTGTCTTAAGGTCCATGGGATGAAGTTTAACAGTCCCGTCATGTCTGGTGATGTCCTGAAATTATCTTCAAAGGTGATATATGCCGGGCGGACAAGCCTTTCAGCCTATGTCTCCGTTCAGAAGAATAATTCACCTGGGATCATTGTTGAAGGTTTTATAACATTTGTCCATGTCGATAAGGATAACAGGTCCGTCCCTCACTTCATTGAAATAGAACCGGGAACAGATGAAGATACAGATCTAAATAAACGCTTTAAGAAATTGCTGATAAAATAAAAATACCTCCCGGATCCATATTAACATTATAAATGTCATGTTTAAACACGCTATTGTCAGGAAACCATCGCCTCAGGTAATAAACGGACTCTCATCCGCTGACCTTGGGAAACCTGATTATCACAAAGCGCTGGAACAACATCTGAGCTATATTGAGGCCCTTAGGTCATGTTGCCTGGAAGTGAAGATACTTGATGCATATCCTGAGTATCCCGATTCGGTTTTTATTGAGGATGTAGCGCTTTGTACTCCTCATTTTGCTTTAATAGCCAGGCCAGGAGCACCTACCAGGCAGGGCGAAACAAGAGGAATAAGGAATGTTCTGCAAAAATACTATGATCATATCGAGGAGATCAGATCACCAGGCACCCTTGAAGCTGGAGACGTAATGATGGCAGGTGACAATTATTACATTGGTATATCAGGGAGGACAAATAATGATGGAGCGGACCAGTTGATAAACATCCTGGGAAATTATGGGATGTCAGGATCAAAGATCATCCTGCAAAATATACTCCATCTCAAATCGGGAGTTTCGTATCTTGAAAATAACAACATACTGGTATGCAGTGAGTTAGAACATAGCATGGCATTCCTGAATTATAAGAGGATACTTGTCGATAATGATGAAATCTATGCTGCCAACTCTTTATGGATAAACGGCAAAGTGCTTGTCCCTGAAGGATTCCCTTACACCAGGGAGAAGATAGAACAGGCGGGTTATGAAACCATTGCTGTTGACGTCTCGGAGTTCCGTAAGCTTGACGGAGGATTAAGCTGCTTATCCTTACGTTTCTGACCTTTTTGCTTTATTGTTCTTCCAGGCCTTAACAGCCAGGTAAATAACAAAACAAATTCCTGCTGGCGATCTGCACGTATCCTAACGACCGGACCGTTAAAATTGCCATTGGACTGTCATCCGGACCTGGGAAAGCAAATATTCCCGTTTCCCTGCTTATTACGTTTGGGATGATAGTTATATATTTTATCCTGTCTTTGAATAAAAGCAGAAACGGTTAAAATAATTGCAGGAAATCAAGTACTTGTTCTGTTAGTTATTGCTTTTATTACCAGGTAAATAACAAATACTGGTCCAAAGACCAGTAGCATCTGTCACAAATTAAGCAGAAATGTTTCGGAACTCTTACCAGGAACATCAGAAACTCATGTTTAGAAGTGTCATAATTATTGCATGTTAGTATGTTGTTAAAAACTTTTTTATTAAATAATTGCAATTTGTATAAAAAAAGTGATGGGGGGGGGTATTTAAAACTTTTACGTAAATTTGATAAAGTTCTTCTTCGGAATTATCAATTGTCTGATAATGTTTGTATTAATAGATTTCAATACAAATGAACCTATTAATTTTGACATATATCTGTTTATTCGTAGCAGCAAGTAATGACCGCGAATATTATACTCAAGCTAATCAGAATTTTCCTAAAACTGAGAAGGTACAACTTGCTGAGAAAGTCTACCTGCATGTCGATCGCCTGACATATAATTCGGGAGATGATATCTGGTTTAAAGCCTATGTTATTGATCCTTCAACTAATAAACCATCTGCTAATACAAATTACCTGCATGTAGAACTTATTTCCTCTGACTCGAAAATCATTTTGAGCCGTAAAGTAATGTTCTCTGGCGGGACCGGCAATGGAGATTTCCACCTGGCCGATTCGATCCCTTCAGGACAGTACAGAATAAGAGCATACACAAACTATATGAGAAACTATGATGATCATTTCTTTTTCATGAAAGTGGTCACTATTATAAATCCTTATGATTATGAACAGAGTGTAACTCGAAACATACAAAACATTGAGAACAAGATTGATATAAGCTTTTTCCCAGAAGGTGGTTCACTTGTAGACAATGTTTATTCCAATGTAGCTATCAAAGCCGTAAATGCTCTTGGAAAGGGATGTGATATAACCGGGGAAATATTTACAACTGATGGGGATTCAGTCACCTCATTTAAAAGCACACACCTGGGAATGGGAATTTTTGATCTTATACCTGCCCCGGGAATAAGATATTATGCTAAAGTAAGAAGTCAAGATGGTACCTTTACTGAAGCACTCTTACCTGTAAGTTTTCCAACCGGATTGACAATGAACGCTTTAATAACACAGGATAAGAAACTGTTCATAAAAATCAGTACAAATGAAAGAACCCTCCGGACAATAGTAAATCAGGATTTTAATCTTTTGCTTTCATCACGTAACCTGATAAATAAAGCAACTAAACTAAAAATCACCTCACTAGTAAATAACTTTTTAATTCCAATAGAAGATTTTCCAGAGGGTATTTTTAAGGTTACTTTAACCGGATCTGAAGGATTACCTGCATGTGAAAGGTTGCTCTATTATCCTAAAAATGAGGAATTATATTTAAATATCATACCTGATAAAAATATATATAAACCTCGCGAAAAAGTAAAAGTTGATTTATCCTTAACGGGTGATTCACTTATTTCAGGAAATGATAATTTTTCTGTTTCTATTGCTGAAGAACAGTATACTTCTGATCCTGCCCTCTATACAACTTCAATTGCGTCATGGTTCCTTCTTGAATCGGATGTACGTGGACCTGTAGAAGAACCATCATATTATTTTGATCATACCAATAAAAACCGGTTTGCCGATCTCGACCTTCTTTTAATGACACAGGGATGGAGAGATTTTCAATGGAAATACGATTCACTATCTCCATTTGCTCATGAAATTGGAATAATATTATCCGGAACTATTAAAAGGATTGTAAATAACAATCCAATTGAAGGAGCAAAGATAAACTTGGGACTTTTTACAAGCACATCTTCACTTTTTTTTGATACAATGACAGATCATAATGGAAACTATACTTTTGAAGGTCTTGATATTACAGGTGAGGCCGAAGTTTTCATTTCCTCTACAGATAAATCTGAAAAAATGATCGGCAGGATATTCCTGGATTCAATTTCATATGAATCTCCTGAAATTGAAGAACTAAGATCAGACACAATTGAACTGGTTCTTAATACGAAAGATTATTCGGCTTTTCAACAGGAAGCTGTTTATAAACTTAATATCAAAAAGAAATATACATTAAAAGATACTATTAGTATAGGTGAAGTGATAATCACTGCTAACAGACCACCGACAATTCAGGAGCAAAGAATAAGAGAAGTCCGAAGAGTATATGCAACCCCTGATAAAGAAGTTGTAATCCCGCCTGCAATGGACAATTACAGCGGAGATGTTTTTAGTTTTATATCAGGGAGAGTTGCAGGAGTTCAGGTGGTCAGGGGTGTAAATCTGCATAGTATGTATTATCCCAACGATATAGAAGTTTTTATTCGCGGGCAGTTTACCATGCAGAAAAGATATGGAGTTGACTATAAACGAGGAGCCCTGATCTTACTTGATGGTTATGAAATAGATACGTTATCATTAGGCAAAATTCTTTCATTACCTATGTTTTTGATTGACAGAGTCGATGTTCTGAATGCTTCACCACTTTATGGAATGAGTGGTGCAAATGGAGTCATAAATATTATAACTCGTTCCGGCGTCAGAAGGACTATTGAAAAAATGCCTCCCAATTCTGCTTATGCAAGGATATCTGGGTTTAACGCTCCCAGGATTTTTTATTCACCAAAACATGATCCAAAATATCCGGCTTATATGCCTGACACCCGTACTACTTTATTTTGGAAGCCAGATGTTTCAATAGAAAAAGACAATGCCATAAACCTTGAATATTATAATGCTGACAATCCCGGTGAAATAGATATAACAGTTGAAGGGATAACTGAGGATGGAATACCGTTATCAGGTAAAACTATTTATATTGTGAAATAAAAGTAAATTATATGATATACCAAAGAAAATCCAAAGAGACCGGGTAACTATTGAATATGTTGAACGAAGAGCAGGGAGAACAGTCTACTGTCATCCGCAAAGCTATGGATGGTAAAGCAGATTTGAATGTCTGAAGAAAAGATATAAGACAAACGCAAAAAGATTTAAGCCTCAAATAATCTTGGATTAGATTTTTGTATTGTTCCGCCAGGCTTTTATGATAAGATAGATGGCAAAACCAATTCCCAGGGCCAGCAGGATATGTCCCACGTAGGGAAACACCTGTTCCCTTACCTCATACAAATAATAACCGATCACTGCCAGAATAATGTTCCATATTCCTGCACCGGCAAGGGTAAAAAGGATAAAATCGCGCATATTCATTTTGGCCAGCCCGGCCGGGATTGATATCAGTTGCCTTACAGCAGGAACCAGTCTGCCTATAAAAGTCGATGACCTGCCATTCCTGATAAAATAATTTTCTGCATGTGCCACCTTTTCCTCTGACAGGAGCAATAACCTTCCCAGTCTTGAACCGGCAAATTTATACACGAGCGGACGACCAAGATATTTTGCCAGGTAATAATTGATAATGGCACCTGTCAGTGCCCCAGCAGTACCTGCTATTACCACACCAAAAATATTAAGGTCTCCCTGGGCAGCCTTATATGCGGCAAAAGGTATTACCGCCTCAGAGGGAAAAGGGATAAAAGAGCTTTCTATGACCATAAGGAAAGCGACCGTAAAATAATTAAGATGGGAAATATACCAGTCTAACAGTGTGTGAAACAGCTCCATATCCTATTTTCTATAATCAAGGGCAATAACATTTACCGATATCGAATCAAGGACAATGTTAATCTTTTTACCTCTTATTGCCAACTGTTTCTCTGAAGGATATATATGTCGCGGATTGGTCATTGAATTGAAATCATACAGGTCTTTTGATTTAAGTATCTCAGTAACACCTTCTTTTGTGAATGTCAGGCCCTGAAGGTCCAACACAGCTGACTGTGCCCCCCGGGCTTAATTAACGAGCTTGAGGTATACTTTCCCTGCATTTTTGTCGATGGTGCCGCTTGCATAAAGGCTGTCCTGACCTGCAATACTCTTACCTGATGCCAGTACTGGGATGACCTGGGTTCCTTTATAGTTTGAAAATAACTTCTGCACATAATAGTTCGGGGTACCGATCGAATTGAGATTATCACCGTTGGCAAATTCAATCAGGTCAAGTGCATCCTGTATATAAGGATCGAGTTCATCCAGAGGAACCACTTCGGCAGCAAAATTGATATCTTCGAAAAAGACTCCCCACATTGTTGGCTGCACATCTGCAACGGGCTTGCCGGCCTGTACTGTGATCTCCGTCACTGTTTGGGCAGATAATGTTATCACTGCTGCAAGAGGAATATGGATAGCAGGCACCTGATTCTCTTATATGACATCATTTAGTTGTATTTTTAGGCTTATTACTTATTTGAGTGTTAGCAGGACAATTGATTTTGCCGGCAATACTACATTCAGAATCGCGCCCTGCTTCCTTGCACCGTCAAATTTTGCTATTTTAACTGTACCTGGTTTATCGAATGTATTGATATCAGTTATCTTACCGGAAGTAAGTATCTCCCCTGTAACATTCTTCCATTCAACCTGGTTGAGAGTTGTGCTTATATTAATGGATTTGTTCGGATCTATATTTACCAGGGTGATATGCACAACACCGGCGGAATCTTTTGAAGCTGAAACATTAAGTGCAGGCAGCGACTGGTCTCCCAATACATAATCCGGGCTTGTAAATTTTACGGGTATCATTTTCGCATCGTGGTGTACCTTATACAGGTCAAAAACATGGTAGGTCGGTGTAAGTATCATCTTTGATCCCTCCGTCAGAATAACTGCCTGTAGTACATTGATTGTCTGTGCCAGCTGGGCCATCCTGACCCTGTCGCAATGATTATTAAAGATATTAAGTGTAGTTCCTGCAATCAAAGCATCGCGTAAGCTGTTCTGCTGGTAGAGGAACCTGGGATTTGTCCCTGGCTCAGTATCTGTCCAGATACCCCATTCACCAACAACAAGGGCCACTCTTTTCTGCGGGTCATATTTTGTCATTACAGAATCGTGCCCTGTTATTATCTCATCAATCCTGAGAGCGTTTTGCATAGTTCCAAAATAGGTCTCTTCGGTAAAGCTGGTGGCTGAACCCGTGCTAACAGCCTGTTGAGCCGGGTCTCCCTGTCCCCTGGCTCCCCTGCCCCTCGGAGGTCTCGTGTAATAATGAATATCCATTCCCCACATTGAGCTCCTTCCTCCTCCGCTGGTAAGACCTTTCATGAGGACATCAGTCCATTCATAATTGGCTCCGCTGGCTCCGCTGGCAATCTTTCGTATGGGTGCACCGGGATAGCTCTTGGCAAACTGGCCATATTGCCTGAACTGTGTTACATAATATTCCGGGATCATACTGCCTCCGCAACCCCATGCCTCATTACCTATTCCCCAGTATGTCACTTTCCAGGGATCTTCATGTCCGTTTGCTTTTCTCTCATTTGTCATGGGGCTTATTCCATTGTAATTAACATACTCCACCCACTTTGAAAGTTCTTCAACTGTCCCGCTGCCTACATTGCCTATAAAAAATGGTTCGGTGTGAAGTAACTGGCAAAGCTCCAGGAACTCATGAGTGCCAAAGCTGTTATCTTCGGTTACATTCCCCCAGTTGGTGTTAATCATTGTGGGGCGCTGGTCTCTCGGACCTATCCCGTCGCGCCAGTGGTACTCATCGGCGAAACAACCACCGGGCCATCTTAAATTCGGTATCTGTATCTTCTTCAGCGCCTCAACAATATCAAGGCGGATCCTGTCCTGCTTCGGTACCTGCATACCGGGATCAACCCAGTAACCGTCGTAAATACATCTTCCAAGGTGCTCTGAAAAATGACCGTATATATGACGGCTGATAGCATACTGGGAGGCACCTGCATCAACAACCAGACTTACAGAGGATTGACTAAATGCGGACAGGGCTAATGCAATGATGATGGATGATAATGTAATTCTCTTCATAATAACAGATTTCATATGGTTTAATATTCAGATCACTTAATATATTGATGCTTCAAATTTGGCTATCTAATGATTATGCATAAAGATAAATATCCTCATCAAAACCAGGCTTGTTTATTTGCTATATTTCTTTAAATTGCATAAATAAGAGGATAAAAAATAGAATTAATTTTTACGATGGACGTAACAAGGACATTTGATCTGCTTGAAAGATACAAAAAGAACTTCCCCAGGGAGGATGCCCTGTGTTTCAAAAGGAGCGGAGCCTGGATCAAATACAGTACACATGAATATATTGAAAATTCGAACAATATATGTTTCGGACTTTTTAAGATGGGTTTGCGAAAAGGAGATAAGATCATTACTGCTACATCCAATCGCCCGGAATGGAATTTTGTTGATATGGGAATGGCCATGCTTGGAATTGTACATGTACCGATTTTTACCTCCCTGGGTGCCGGCGAATATGAATATATAATCAGAGACTCTGAAGCGAAGATCATCTTCATCTCGGACAGTAAAATATTAAGATCTGTTGAACCAGCAGTAAAACGTTCCGGAGTACCAACAAAAATATTCTCATTTGATGAAATCGGGGGAGTGGCAAACTGGATGGAAGTTGTCAGCACGGGAAAATCATGCTCCGCAGAAACAAAGAAAAAGGCTGCCGGGGAGAGGACCCTGATCGGTCCCGATACTTTTGCTACCCTGATCTATACATCGGGAACAACCGGTAAACCGAAAGGTGTCATGTTATCGCATAACAACCTTGTGCACAACTTCATATCGGCAGCATCCGTATTCAATTTAAAGAGAACAGATAAGTACCTAAGTATCTTGCCGTTATGCCATGTTGGAGGCCGAATGGGTAATTATCAGACCCAATATAGCGGAACCGGTATTTATTATGTTGAAAGTATGGTTACCATTGCCTCCAATATGCAGGAGATAAGCCCTGATGGCTTTGACGCTGTACCCCGTGTGCTGGAGAAATTTTATGACGTAATTATCTCAAAAGGGGAAAAACTAAAAGGGATGAAAAAGTTCATCTTCTTCCAGGCTGTAAGGCTGGGACTTAAATTCAGGCCCTTTGGAGAGAATGGCTGGTATTACAATCAGCAGCTAAAGCTTGCCGACAAACTTATATTCAGCAAATGGAGAGCTGCCCTGGGAGGCAACGTAAGGATAGTGGGATGCGGAGGTGCAAGCCTTAATCCCCGCCTCGAGAGGATATTCTGGGCAGCAGGAATTAAAATACTAAATATGTACGGCCTCACGGAAACATCTCCTATAATTACAATAAACAGGACCTTCAAAGATGGCGTCAGGCTTGGCTCAGTGGGTACCGTTATCGATGGTGTGGAAGTAAGAATTGCTGAAGATGGTGAGATCCTTTGTAAAGGGCCAAATGTAATGCTTGGTTACTATAATGATCCGGATCTGACCTTATCCGTTATCGATAGCGAAGGGTGGTTTCATACAGGAGATATCGGACACCTTGAGGATGGAAGGTTCCTGATGATAACTGACAGGAAAAAGGAAATATTCAAGCTTTCAAACGGTAAATTTATTGCACCCCAGGTTATCGAAAATATTTTAAAGGAATCCTCAATAATAGACCAGGCTATGGTGGTAGGGGAAAATGAAAAATTCACAAGTGCCCTTATATCTCCCAACTTCAGGTATTTTGACGACTGGAAGGCTGATGGCAGGATATCATTTTCTGATAACAGGGAACTGATAGTGATCCCTGAGGTACAGGGATATTTTAACTCAGAGATCGAAAGGATAAATAAGAGGTTAAGCTCTTTCGAAAAAATCAGTCGTTTTAAACTGGTCCAAGATGAATGGAGCCCGGTGACAGGTGAGTTGTCTCCCACACTAAAACTAAGGCGGCAGGTCATTTCAGAGAAATACAGAAATATCCTTGACCAGATATATATGAAATAACTAACCGCGAAACCTGAAAAAAGATATGCATGAAAATTATCCGGGTTACTGACAGGAAAACGAGGAAGCAATTTCTCGATACTGCCAGGACCATCTACAAGTATGATAGCGTTTGGGTATGCCCTCTTGACAGGGATATTGAAGCCATATTTGATCCGGAGAAAAATCCATATTACAGGCATGGGGAAGCTGAAAGATGGATAATGCTTGATGACAGAAATAATCCGGCTGGAAGGATAGCTGCCTTCATTGACCGGAACATCGCCTTTTCCCATGAACAGCCAACAGGAGGTATAGGGTTTTTTGAATGCATTAACGACAAATCAGCTGCATCTCTTCTTTTTGACACCGCAAAAGAGTGGCTAAGGAGCAGAGGCATGGAAGCAGCTGACGGACCTGTAAACTTCGGTGAGACAGATAAATACTGGGGTCTGCTGGTCGGCGGCTTTACACATCCCTCATTCGAGGTGCCCTATAATCCGCCATATTACCAGGATCTCTTTGAATCATATGGTTTTCGGACCTACTATACAATGGAAGGCTTTCACCTTGATATTACGAGACCACTGTCAGAAAGATTTCATAAGATAGCAGAATGGGTGTCACAAAAACCGGGCTACGGGTTCAGCCATTTCACCTGGGAAGAAGAGGATAGATTTATGAGTGACTTCGCCCTGGTCTTTAACGAAGCATGGGCTTCATTTAAAAACGGTTTCGAACCTCTTGAAGTCAGTTATATCAGGGAAGTCCTTAAAAAAGCCAGGGCAATAGTCGATGAGGAGTTTATCTGGCTCGCCTATTTTGAAGGTAAGCCGATTGCGATCTACCTTATGTTCCCCGACCTTAACCAGATACTTAAGCACCTTAACGGGAAACTCAACCCGGTTAGCATGATCAAATTCCTCTACCTGAAAAAGAGGAACACCATGACGCGTGCTAAAGGCCTGCTGATGGGTGTTATTCCAAAATTCCAGGGACTCGGGATTGAATCGGTTTTCATTTTAAAGCTTCTGGAAGTATTTAAGAGGAAGTCTCATTATCAAGAAATTGAATTCTCATGGGTGGCTGATTTTAACCCTAAAATGAGGAAGATATTTATCTCTGTAGGAAGTGTTCCGGCAAAGGACTATATAACATACAGGTATCTGTTTGACAGGTCAAAAGAATTTAAGAGATATCCAATACCGGATATCAGGTGAAAGAATGTTGTAATGGCGGAAGAGGTGAATGACTTGAATACTAAGAATCTGCCGTCATGCATGAATTAAGGGACAATCATTTAAAGATAACATATGAAGTATGATGTGATAATAATAGGTGCAGGATTAGGAGGTCTGACCGCCGGAGCTAAACTCACCAGGGAGGGCAAAAAAGTCATGGTTATTGAACAGCACAGTAAAGCGGGGGGATGTGCAACAACATTCAAACGGGGAGATCTGATACTCGAGGTCGGATTGCATGAAATGGACGGGCCATCACCCCGCGACATGAAAACCAGGATATTCAACGACCTTGAGGTATCCGGGAATATCAGATTTGTTAAGATACCTGAGTTTTATCATTTTGTTAACGACCGTGTCGGAATAACCATCCCGCATGACCCTGAAGAGGCAATGAAGAGGCTCAGGGAGCACTTCCCGCAAGAGAAAGAGGGTATAGAAACCTTTTTTAACCAGATACTTAATCCAAAAAGAAGATCCGGCAAAAATAATGAGGAGAGTGATATAAGCCTGGGGGATTTCCTTGATGCGATTATTAAGAATGAGGATCTGAAGCTTGTACTCCTTGGAAATCTGGGATATTTCCACGATGATCCATATTCAATCTCCCTCGCCTACTATTCGGTAGCACAGGGTAGTTATTTCAGTAATGGAGCCAGTTATGTTAAAGGCGGTTCACAGCAACTTTCAAATTACCTGGCTGACTATATCAGGAGTCGTGGCGGCCATGTGTTTCTAAACAGTCTTGTTACTGGTATAGATGAGGAAGACGGGAAGCTATGCATTGTCAGATACAGGAAGACGAATATACGTTCAGCGGAAGATCAGACAGCCTATGCTGAGATAATAATTGCAAATAATGCGATGCCAAATGTGGCAGAATTATTACCTGTTCGATACCATGATAGATTATTAAATTCAATCAAGGATCAAAAACCGGGGGCTTCGCTCCTGACAGTTTACTTCGGATTCAGGCATCCTCTCAGGACTATAGGACACAATCACTATTCAACATTTGTATTTGATGATTCTGTAAAAAGCCAGTCCGATATTCTGAGTAACAATAAAGGTGATTTTAACCGCCGAAGTTTCACGTTCGTAGATTATGGACAGGTCGACTCGGGTCTTGCTCCCAGGGGAAAAAGTGTCGGAGCACTCTGTAGTATCGATTATGTCTCCGGTTGGGAAAACCTGTCAGCAAGTGAATACAAGGCAAAAAAGGAAGAGGTGGCAAAGATTTATATCGGAAGGCTGGAAAAGCTGATCCCCGGTTTTACGCAGGAGATTGAATACTACGAGGTTGGTACGCCAGCAACAATAAAGAGATATACTCTCAACCCGGGCGGAGCGGTATACGGGTTTGCCCAGACACCAAATAAGCCTTCCATTGACACTTCCGGTCTTCCGGACAATCTCTATTTTGCTTCTGCCTGGGGGAAAACAGGAGGAGGATTTTCAGGTGCGATCTACAGCGGGTATCTGTGCGCCATGAACATCATTCGCCAGATGCATTAGGGATTATTGCTGATCACTTTATTACCTATACAAGTGTTCTATAATGCCCCAACTTCCCTTCATCAGACTAATCCTTCCATAATTCACTTACAGCTAAATAATATACATTAAAAGCTGGTTGGTTGAGGTATCTAAACGGTCCGTTCAGAGAAATATCACTGGATTCGCTGTATCCTCTGGTCCACAGGCTGGTCGACACTAATAGGGACCTTCTCCTCACTGGTAATGCAAGGATCAAGATGCAATGCTTTCACGTCCGAAATGCACACCAGCCTGGATATACTGTGAAGTGAAAGAGTAAAGTTCTCCAGTGTTGAAAGCTTATAGTCCCTGGGCATTATCCTGTCAATAAGGATAAACTTGAAATCCCCCGGTAACTCATGCTTTCTGAGTGAATCGTAACTGCTGTCGAGGGTTATTTCTCCCGAAGCCACCATATCTTCCAGCACTTCCCTGAAATACATATTGATCTTTGGTTCTACCTTGAAACCAATATGAAAATCAACTCTTATCAGGATCCCCGGTATGATCTTGGTGACCTGGTAATCGAATCGGTTAGGCTCATCAACGCCATTGACATGAAGGAACCAGTAGGTTTCTGCCCTCTTGGGCTGCTTATAGAATATTGAGTAGATCACTTTTGATTCGACCTGGTCCAGTTTGTTTGCCTTAATGACGTAAACAAGGTTCGTGGCAGTCCTCGGTACAGA
Source organism: uncultured Rikenellaceae bacterium (assembly GCA_964415855.1). Taxonomy (GTDB): domain Bacteria; phylum Bacteroidota; class Bacteroidia; order Bacteroidales; family VadinHA17; genus LD21. The sequence continues at coordinate 2,348 of CAYQBZ010000023.1, read as the reverse complement.
CTTGTCTTTGGAAAGATCTTTAAAAAGTTCTATGTTCCTGCTCAGGCTTGTAAAGGTAACATACCTGTTCTTCAGCTTCCTCCCGAAATACCAGCCATACATTATAACAAAGAAGATGGATCCTATCAGAATTGTAAACCACCCGCCATCGTTGAATTTGTGAAGATTAGCCACAAGGAAGCTTCCCTCTATTGTGAGGTATACCATCAGTATAAGCAATACAAGCCTGTGATTAAGCCCCTGCCTGAAGAGGTAGTATGTCAACAGGAAAGTAGTCATTAATTCTGTGATGTTAATGGCCAGTCCATAAGCCGCTTCCATATTTGCAGACTCCCTGAAGAATAGAACTACGAGGCTGGACGCAGCCCACAGGTACCAGTTAACAAAAGGAAGATATACCTGTCCCCTGATAAAAGTCGGATTCAATACCCTTACCTTGGGCCAGAAATTGAGCGATACAGCTTCCTTCACTATGGTAAAGGAACCGCTGATAATAGCCTGGCTGGCAATTATAGAGGCTGCTGTTGCAATAAATATCCCCGGTAACAAAAACCACTTTGGCATTATTGCATAGAAGGGACTTATGCCGGCACTCGATGCTCCGTTCATAATCAGCCATGCACCCTGTCCAAAATAGTTCATTAACAGAGCTACTTTTACAAATATCCACGATACCTGCGTATTTGACCTCCCGCAGTGCCCCAGGTCTGCATATAGTGCCTCTGCTCCGGTTGTACATAAGAAAACTGCCCCCAGAAGGATAAATCCTCCGGGATACTGGCTAAGGAATCTGTACGCATATACCGGGTTAACTGATCTTAAAATATCAGGATAATGTACCAGCTTTGAAAATCCTAGTATACCAAGCATGAGAAACCAGATAACCATGATAGGCCCGAAAGAGCTTCCCACTAAGTTGGTCCCAAACTGCTGGAAGAAAAAGAGTACCGCAAAAATGAAAAGGACAATGACTACCACAGGAATGGCAGGATTAATAATCTTAAGACCTTCAATTGATGAGGTCACTGTGATGGCTGGTGTAATAACTCCATCCGCAAGCAAAGCAGCTCCCCCGATCATCGTGAGCAGGGCTGCCCAGGTTGATTTTTTCCTCAACAGGGCATACAGGGAAAGGATCCCTCCCTCTCCATTATTATCAACCCTGAGAGCTATAATTATATATTTGGTCGTGGTCTGGAGAGTAAGTGTCCAGAATATGCAGGATAAGGAACCATAGATAAGCAGGGGATTGAATTCGGAACCACCCTTGACAATAGCCTTCATTACATAAAGAGGACTCGTACCAAGATCGCCGAATACTATTCCAAGTGTGATAAGTACTCCGGCAAAAGAGAGTTTCTTAATATCCAACTGTCTGCCCGTCCCTTCCATCATGAACTTCCTCGTTGTTATACGCCAAACGCCGGTTTTTACAAAAACGGCCAAAGATAATAATTATTAATATTTTAAGGCTTAGCTTACCGGGAATAATTTCTTATTAAAAATGTATCTTTGGAATTATCAACCTTCTGATAATGTATAAGTATCTATGGGACAATATATATGAGATCGTTATACTTTGAATTAAGATACCTGATACTAATAGCATCTTACCTGCTGACAGCATTACCTGTTGAGAGCCAGAACCTGAATGTTGCGAATGATGAGATATCCCTGCTGTTTATTGGTGATATAATGGGACATGACGACCAGATACGGGCAGCTGAAGATCCCGTGACCCATAAATATGATTTTGATGATGTTTTCAGGTATGTGAGACCGCTTATTACTGATACGGATCTTGCAATAGCAAACTTTGAGGTCACTCTTGCCGGACCACCTTACAAGGGCTATCCGCAGTTCAGCTCGCCCGATGAACTTGCAGTGGCTTGCAGAAATGCCGGTATCCGCTGTGTTGTTACAGCAAATAACCATGCTGCCGACCGGGGAAGCAGAGGAATAATAAGTACCATTAGTAAACTTGACAGCCTGGGAATTGCTCACACCGGCACTTTTGCCAGTGCCGCCTCACGCGACAACCTCTCTCCTCTGATGATAACCCACAACAGTAAATCCATTGCTTTACTTAATTATACATATGGTATAAATGGAAACGAAGTTCCGGGACCTGTAAAAGTCAATATTATTGACAAAAAGCTGATAACATATGATGTACTGAAAGCACAGGATAAGGATCCCGACATCATAATATTATTCCTGCACTGGGGTAATGAGTATGAAAGGACCGAAAGCCTGCAGCAACGTTTGCTGGCCTCCATGTTATTTGCCCATGGGGCCGATGCCATCATCGGATCTCACCCTCATGTGGTGCAACCCGTAAAGGGAAA